>JAFRNH010000027.1 GCA_017430235.1 Paludibacteraceae bacterium
AGAGCTCTTTCTACAGGCATTTGATACCATTTTGTTTAACAAAGAGGGAATCTTATTGAAAGGTGCTAGAAGTTTCCATTTTGAGGAGATTTCCGATAAGTTGGCGAAGGTGGTGCATGAAACCACGTTGGAGGTGGATTTGGCTGCGTTGGTGAACAATTTCAACTATTTCCGTTCCTTCTTGAAACCAACCACTAAATTGATGAGTATGGTGAAAGCCAATGCCTATGGAAGTGGTGATGTTGAGGTGGCTAAGACCTTGCAAAATGCGGGTTGTGACTATTTGGCGGTAGCTGTAGCGGATGAAGGTGCTATCCTACGTCGTGAAGGTATTCATTTGCCTATCGAGGTGATGAATCCAGAACCCAATAGTTTCCCTAAGATATTTGAATATCATCTGGAACCTGAGATATATAGCTTCTCATTGTTGGAGAAGATCATGAAGGAGGCAGAGAAGATGGGTGTCTCCGACTATCCTATCCATGTGAAGATTGATACGGGTATGCATCGTCTGGGATTTGAATTGAAAGATTTGGATCGATTGATAGAGATTTTGAAGGGACAAAATTATGTGAAGGTTCGTTCCGTTTTCTCTCATTTGGTTGGATCGGATGATGCTAAGTTTGATGATTTCACTCGTCAGCAGATTGCCATTTTCACAGAGGCAAAAGATAAGATTACGGCTGCATTTTCACATAAAATCATTGTCCATATACTCAATTCTGCTGGTATTGAACGCTTCAGTGAGTATCAATTTGACATGGTCCGCTTAGGAATCGGTCATTATGGTATGAGTGCAGTGCAACCTAATGTGTTAGAGGAAGTTTGCACTTTAAAAACAAAGATTTTACAACTGCGAATGGTATCGAAAAATGATACAATAGGCTATAGTCGCAAAGGAACGCTGACCAGAGACTCGTTGATTGGGGCAATTCCAATTGGTTATGCGGATGGATTGAACCGTAAGTTGGGAAATCGAGCATGGAAGGTGTTGGTCAATGGTGTTTTTGCACCGATTGTTGGAAACATTTGTATGGATGTTTGTATGATTGATTTGACCGATGTGCCTAATGTGAAAGAGGGCGATGAGGTGATTATTTTCGGAAAGGGCAATCCGATTCAGAATATGGCAGACTTGTTAGGCACCATATCCTATGAGATATTGTCAACGGTATCCAAACGAGTGAAGAGAGTCTATTTCAGAGAGTAGTGTGCGCTATCAAATGTGATTCGCCACTACATGAATTGATCACAAGATTCCACGAAACGAATTAGACTTATGTAAAACGATATGATTAACAGACCCTATAAGAATAAAGCATTTGTTCCTTTTTTAACATTAGGAATTATCGTCTTGTTTCTGATAGTCGTATCTATTGTAGACAGAATCTTTTCTTTTGAGGACAATCTCTATACATCACCCGTGGCTATTCTGATATGGAGTGTGTTGGCTATCAGTGCGTTTGTCTATATCATACAGTGCAAGTTATGCAAGAGAGTCTCTATTTTTCTACTCCATTTGGCATTCCTATTCATGCTTTTGGGGGCTTTTCTTACACATATTAAGGGATTTGATGGATTCATGCACATCCGCGAGGGTGCGTATGAGAATCGGTTATTAACAGAAGAGGGTGTGGTCATGGGCGATATATTGCCTTTTGGTGTTCGCTTAGACTCTTTTTCGGTGGTTACCTATCCTGGTACCAATACGCCGGCGGATTATCAAAGTCGGATTACGTTATACTATGAAGGGACTAGTCGGTGTGAGACTGTGTCGATGAATCAGATAGTTAAGTATGATGGCTATCGTATCTTTCAGCAGTCGTACGATCCAGATTTAAAAGGAACAGTATTTCGAGTTAGTTATGACAAGTGGGGAGTGCGTCTCACCTATCTATCCTATATCTTGCTGATGATCAGTATGATTCTTATCTTATTGGATCCACAAAGTAAATTTAGGCAAGCGCTCAAGTCTCCTTTATGGAAAACGATGGTTGTTATGGCTCTGTTATCACCCTTTACGATAGAGAAATCGCATGCAGAGAGTCGCACTTTCACAGAGGTGGATGCGGAGGCCTTTGGTAATATTTTAGTGGAATATCAGGGGCGTATAACGAGCATGGAGCATGTGGCGATTGATTTCACAAAGAAGTTGACGGGTAAGGATTATTATGGGAACTATTCCGCTACGCAGGTTTTGGTGGGCTGGCTGATGTCGCGAGAAGAGTGGCAATACGAGCCGATGATTAAGTTGAAGGGCAAGGAACAAAAGCAGTTGTTGGGGATAGATACGAGTTATGTTCGTTTTGTCGATTTTTTCACTGCTGATAAGAGATACAAGTTGCGGACCATATACACTGATGTGATGAATGGATCGCAGAAAGAGCTCCGCAAGTCAGTCATGACGTTGGATGAGAAGGTGGAGCTGATACTGATGTTGCAGTCGGGCAGTTTGATGAAGATTTTCCCTGTACGGAAAGAGGGAGTTGTGCGACTATATTCTCCAGAAGATTTTAAAAAGGGAGAGACAGTGGAGTGTGATTCCTTGTTGATTAATAATTTTCTGCCGTTGTTGTATGATTCATACAGTCGACAGGAGGATTGTTCGCAATGGATTAATCAGTTCATAAAATACCAGGAGCAGCAGTTGGGTGAGAATGCGCCAACGCAAAATGAGAGAAGGGCTGAGAAGCTCTATTTGCACGCCAATTGGTTGCCTATCGTTAGTTATATTACGTTGACTGTGGGATTGTTAGCCTTTATATTCCTATGTGTGCGAGGAGCCAATAAGATGATAAACAAACTATTATTTCTCTTTTTATCTGTTATCTTTTTTTATTTGACCTATTTATTCGTTTTGCGTTGGATCATTGCTGGACGATTACCCTTTTCGAATGGATATGAGACGTTGCTCACCATTGCATGGATGGCGCAGTTGGTGGCACTGTTCTTCTCAAACAAATTGAAGGTGATATTGCCGTTTGGAATATTGATATCAGGTTTTGCCATGTTGACAGCCACATTGAGTGATAAAGATCCGCACATCACGCATTTGATGCCTGTTTTAAACTCACCGCTATTGAGCATTCATGTCTCTTTGATGATGATATCCTATACACTTTTATTTTTCGTCACTTTTTCCAGTATTTCTGCATTGATAACGTATTGGATAAAAAAGGAGGAGAAGGTAATGGAGAGACATCAGGTGTTGAACACCGTTCTGCTCTACCCTGCTATCTTCTGTTTGACGGCAGGCATCTTTATAGGAGCTGTATGGGCAAATGTATCATGGGGCAGTTATTGGTCGTGGGATCCTAAAGAAACATGGGCACTTATTTCACTCTTAGTGTATAGTTTTTCATTCCATACGGGATCATTATCTTTCTTACGAAGACCCAAGTTCTTTCATATATACATGGTGATAGCATTTTTATTTATACTGATCACCTATTTCGGCGTGAATTATCTTTTTGGAGGTATGCATAGTTATGGTAATTAGGAGGAATCATCATTTATGATTATAAAATCATTCTGATATACCAATAAGTGACTATTTCATCATAAAGAGAGTCGCTGTAAATTTACACCTTAATAGATTGTGTGTACTATATGAAGTTAAAGAGCTTGTAAAGATTTATAATTCGGTATTATGAATACAGAAGAACAAAAAAAGACACTTGCAGAAATCCCAGAAGGACAAGAGTGTGTGATTGTGAAGGTGAATGGTCATGGTGGCTTTCGTCATCGTGTTATGGAGATGGGTTTTGTGAAAGGAGAACGTGTGACGGTGATAAAGAATGCTCCCTTGCAAGATCCGATTGAGTATAAGATTATGCAAAGTCACGTCTCACTTCGTCGCAGTGAGGCAAGTCATATTGAGGTGGTTGGCATAGAGGAGTTTTCTGAGTCGAGTGCCACTGATTTTAATGGCACTTTTTCAGAGGAGGTAGAGAGAAAAATCACGGAAAAGATAAAGACTATCACAGTTGCATTGGTAGGTAATCCGAATTGTGGTAAGACCTCCTTTTTCAATCATGCCACGGGACTTCGTGAGCATGTGGGTAACTATAGTGGTGTGACGGTTTCTTCTAAGGTTGGAACCTTCTATCGGAACGGTTATACCATCAATTTGGTGGATTTGCCTGGTACCTACTCTATTACAGAATATTCACCTGAGGAGTTGTATGTACGTGAATACATCACGGAGCAGCATCCAGATGTGATATTGAATATTGTAGACTCATCTAATCTGGAACGTAATTTATTCCTTACGACGCAGTTGATTGATATGAACGAGCGCATGGTGATGGCGCTGAACATGTATGATGAGTTGGATAAGAAAGGGATCAAACTCGATGTGGATCAGTTGGAGAAGATGTTAGGATTCCCTTGTGCGCCTACAAACTCCAAGTCGGGTGAAGGTATTGACCATATTCTAGACCATATCATTAGTGTGTATGAAGAGAATGATGAAGTCACCAAGCATATTCATATCAATTACGGAGCCAATTTGGAGGAGGCCATCAGTGCCATTAAACCGTTGATATCGGAACATTCTGAGGTGGCTGTGGATTTTCCATTCCGATATGTTGTCATCAAATTATTGGAGAATGATTCTGTGACGTTCAAGCATTTGGAGAAATACTTGAACAATATGGATGATATTCGAAAGAAGGTTGAGTTCTATCGAGCAAAGATTGAGAAGGAATATGGAGAGGATGCCGTGAGTGTTATCATGAATGCCAAATATGGATTCATACGAGGAGCTTTGATGGAGACAATGGTGAAGTCGGATGAAACAGAAAAGGAAGAACAAGCCTATTCGATGGATAAGGTTCTTACTAACAAGTGGTTAGGCTTCCCTATTCTGATACTTTTCTTGTTGATTATGTTTGAAGCCACCTTTAAATTGGGGCAATATCCACAAGATTGGATTGATGCAGGAGTTCAATGGTTGGGTGAAGCGATGCGTAATGTGTTGGGAAATGGTATTTTGTCAGACTTGGTTGTTGATGGAATCATTGCAGGAGTTGGAGGAGTCATCGTCTTTTTGCCGAACATTCTGATACTATTCTTTTTCATTTCATTGTTAGAAGATACAGGATATATGGCACGTGCAGCGTTCATTATGGATAAGTTGATGCATAAGATGGGCTTGCATGGAAAGTCGTTTATTCCGTTGTTGACAGGATTCGGTTGTGGCGTTCCAGCCATTATGGCCACTCGAACGTTGGAGAATCCAAAGGATCGAATTGTGACGATGATGGCGATTCCGTTTATGTCATGTTCTGCTCGCCTACCCGTCTATTTGTTATTCGTAGCAGCATTTTTTGAGAAGCATCAGGCATTCATCTTATTAGGAATCTATTTGATAGGAGTTATAGTTGCTGTTTTAACATCATTATTACTGAAAAAGACGAAGTTTAAGGATGATTCAGAGCAGTTTGTGATGGAGTTGCCACCCTATCGTATACCGTCAGCGAGAAATACGTTGATTCAC
>JAFRNH010000028.1 GCA_017430235.1 Paludibacteraceae bacterium
AGATTGTCCCTACGGGTTGCTCATCAGTACCTCCGTCTGGTCCGGCTATGCCTGAAACGGATATGCCTATGTCTGTATTCATCAACTTACATACGCCTTGTGCCATCTGCTCAACGGTCTCCTGACTAACGGCCCCAACTCGCTCTAATGTCTCCTCCTTCACGCCCAAAACGTTATGTTTCACCTCATTACAATAGGAAACAACAGATCCTTTGTAGAAACTAGAACTGCCTGGATGCTTGGATAGATAGGTTGCAATCGTTCCTCCTGTGCAACTTTCGGCGGTTGCAATCGTTAGTTGTTTCTTTTTTAATAGGTTGGTGAGAATCTTTTCTGGCTCGATGTCTTCATAGGCTACAATGGCATTGCCTAACAAGGTCGTGAGCTTTTCAACCTCTGCATCAATCATCCTTTTCAGTGCTTCTTTATCTGAATCTTCGCCTGAAATACGAAGTTTCACATAGCTACCTTGTGGCAGATAGGCTAATTTTAAAGGGGAGGGAAGATGCTCTTCCCAATTGGCTATCTTCAGTGCTAATGCGGATTCTCCATATCCATGCACTATCAGGGTAGTCTGCTGTATGGAGGGCCGTTCGAAAAATTCTATTAGACGAGGAATAACGTCATTGGTCATGGCACACTCCATCTCATGGGGAACTCCTGGTAGCGATACTAATACCTTATCCATCCTCTCAAACCAGAGTATGGGTGCCGTTCCTTCTCTATTAATAATAGGTGTGCATGCTTTTGGAACCATCGCCTGCTGGCGGTTCAGATCATTGTCCATCTCCTTGTCCATGCCGTGAATAATCCTTTTCACATTTTCGTAGGATGGTTCGTCGAAAACTAATTCCGTACAAAAAAACTCGCATAGGGAGGTCTTGGTGATGTCATCATTTGTTGGCCCTAATCCTCCTGTCAGTAAAACAACGTCTGCATTGTTAAATGCATTGGCTATTGAAGTTAGAATGTGTGACTTATCATCGGGTATGGATGTGATTTGATTGACGGAAAATCCGTTTTCGCTTAATGCCTTCCCCATCCATGCAGAGTTTGTGTCCACGACTTGTCCGATCAATAGCTCGTCTCCAATCGTTATAATCTCTACATTATTCCTCATTTTTCTTGCCGTTTAGTATAGGTGGGTTCTTATAGAACTCTCTTTAAATTTAGGTCTTGATACAAAGTTATCTTTTTTTGTAGAAAAACGGAGCGTTTTTGAAAAAATTCTATCGACAGATATTTCTCATATTGAATGAAAAAAAAAGTGGATGCCATAAGACATCCACTAAAAAACAGTTATTTTATTTTCACCATTTGGGAAAAAGGAATCTGCATGCTCCTACACCTACTAACTCGTCGTCTCCATTTATTTTAGTTCCTCTGGAGTCGTAAATTTGTAGGGTACTGTTACTTGTAAATCCGTATACATTGGCTGTGTAAATCTCTCCGTCAGGAGCTATACCAAAGCCATAGAATCCATTACCTTTCACAATGGTAGCTACCTCTTTACTCTTAACATCAAATGTTTTGATGGTTGTTACGTCGTCGGCTGCACCGCTACCAGATCCTGTCATGTAATACAATTTGTCACCTGCTTTTGATGCATATATGTGTCCTGAATAGATGAAACCATCTAATGCATTGAGGGCACTGATCTCTTTCTTTGTTGTGTCGATTGCTGCTACACCACTAGTTGAAGCGTATGCAGAAAGCGAAACCCATATAGTTCCGTTTTTATCTACTGCAAGGTGTTTTGCTTCCAATCCTGCTTCTGTTCCAGTGTATGGATAAGCTGTTACCTTCATCTCTTTGTCTGGTTCGATACGAGATACAGAAGGTGCAGAACCATATACGGTGGATGTTACCCACAAAGAGTTATATTGTGCGATAATACCCTCAGGAATACCTGTTACTTCCACTTTTTCCTTAATGGTATTATTGCTCAAGTCAATTTGATATACGAAACCATTGGATCCGTCCCATGCTGTTACAGAGGTTACATAGAGATAACCTTTTCTTACAACTCCGTAACGTGGTGTTGGAATATCTTTTATGGTTGCTTTGGTCTTAAATGTCACCTTGTCGATAATCTCTACTTTGTCTTCGTTGTTGCACAAAAGTGCCCATGTTGAACCACAGTCTACTGCTGATTCAATGATAGATGCCAAAGGTTCGCCATTACTTTCCTTATACACCTGATTTTCTATCTTATCCTCTTTGTTGATGATCGAAATACTTCCGTTGGATTCGCTGTAGTTGCCTTGATTGATGATTAAGCATGAATATCTCTCATCTGTGTTTCTTTCTCTATCTCTATTCTCTTCTTCTTTTTCACATGAGGATAGAAGGGCCATGCACGCGATGGTAGCCCATAAAACTTTTGAAAATACTTTTTTTGCCATTTTCTTTTTGTTTAATATGTGATTTATGTTTTTTTCTATTCGTGACACAAATTTCACTCTTTTTGTTTGGATATACAATATATATAGGTGATTTGAAATAATTATCTTTTAATATGTGCAATTGGGTTTGACATTAGAATAATGACACAAAAAATGCAACTCTTTTAGAATATTATTCCAAAATCAGACATCGTCCATCTTGTTGAAAATCTCTCCGTCTATCTCGAAAATGGAGGATATGGGAATTGTGGTTTCATCAGCCAGAATCAGTGTCTGAAGATAATCATCGATTTTTTTCAGTCGTCCGGTGACACTTTTGTATGCCCCGCCTCTCTTATGCTCATCTGGTTGAAAGTAGATGAGCGTGAGGGTGGGGGATTCTGCCAATTTGGAACGTATAATGGCCATTTTACGATCGAGTATCTCGTTGTCACTATCATCCAATAGCCGTTGAGAGGAGGTCAGTCTTGCTGTCTCCTGAATGGCTGCATCATGTCCGGTGAGTGCGGCAAATGGAGCGAACTGCGCCGCACGATTGAGCATCGTCATCTGTGGATGTCTCTTTGAGACATGATGGGGTAGGTGGATAATATCGTCGTAATTCATTGTCGTTATGCTTTATGTCCTCCAATCTGTTGATTACGCTCCTTGGCAGTTGCTCCTTCTTTGAAGTTTAACCCTTTTAGAATGGCGTTTTTACCAAATTTCCGTTTGATATCTAATACGGTTTCTTGCATCTTCCTCTCTTTCTTTAATATCTTTTTCTCCTCCTGTCGTTTCTTCTCTTCTGCTTCGTAGTCGGTGAAGAGGTCCAGTTGGATGGGCTTGGATTGGGACGAGAGACTATTCTCATTGACCACATGATTGGCTGTTAGATTGAGTCGCCTAACGAGCAGTTCTGGGTTGACAATCTGTTTGAATAGTTGTGTCACTGCCTCTGTGATATGTCGTGCGGATGAGGTCTTTTGATCGAGGTTGATGGATCCATGTGCTGGTTTGGGCACCGTTCTGCCGTAGTAGTCGGAGGTGATTTCACCATTGTAATGACTATTGATGGTCGCATTGGCTAGGCTCTCGGTGTCATAATTGACGTACAATACCAGTTGGTCGGTCACCAAGTGCTTGTCTATCAGATCGAGTGAGAGATTATCTGCCATTTCTTGAATGACAACTAATGCTTTCTCAAACTCGTACGGGCATGTGAGCACTTGTCCACTGCTTAGGGAGTTAGTTGTAGGTCTGTACGCCTTTATCATTTCAATGGTGCAAGGCTCCCATCCCCATGCGTGGTCGATGAGCAGTTCTGCGTTGACTCCGAAGAGCTGATAGAGCAGTTCTTCATTCGTTTCCGAACATCTGGCCAGTTTACCCATTGTATCGATTCCGAACATCTCTAATCTCTGAGCGGTTCCTTTCCCTATTCTCCAAAAGCTTGTTAAGGGACGATGGTCCCATAATTGTTGTCGGTAGGACATCTCGTCCAGTTCAGCTATACGAACGCCATCTTTGTCTGCCGGTATATGTTTGGCAACGATATCCATTGCGATTTTGCAGAGATAGAGATTGGTGCCAATGCCAGCGGTGGCGGTGATACCAGTGTGTTGAAGCACATCCCTGATTATCTTGATGGTTAGTTCCTTGGCTGTCATCTTATAGCTTTTCAGATAGTTCGTCACATCCATGAAAACCTCATCGATGGAGTATACGTGGATGTCTTCGGGTGCCACATATTTTAGATATATGTCATAGATACGGGTACTATAACTGATATAGTAGGCCATGTGTGGAGGTGCGATGATGAAATCCACCTCCCAATCGGGATGCTCCTTCAATTCGCGGTCGAAGGCGGATTTGCCAGTCAGACGATATCCGGCTGCTTTCTGTCTTCGTTCGTGGTTAACAGCACGTACACGTTGATTGACCTCGAAGAGACGAGCTCGACCAGGGATTCCGTAGGCTTTAAGGGAGGGCGATACGGCCAGGCAGATGGTCTTCTCCGTTCGACTTTCATCCGCCACGACTAGGTTTGTAGTCAGAGGATCTAATCCTCGTTCCACACACTCTACCGATGCGTAGAAGGATTTGAGGTCGATGGCTATGTATGTACGATCTTGCTGGCTCATACGGTTGAAATATCGGTTTTAATGAGTGCCCCAATAGGGAGCACCATGACCATAGCAGACAATGGTGTCGTCGGTGAGACTCTTTTCCGTCATCTCACGTTCTTTCCTTGCTAATTTGGAATTCATATTCACACTCGACATTAGATAAGGAGCCAACTCATTAAATTCTCTTTGCTCATTGGTGTAGCCGGCAGGGTTGACGAGTATATCCCCTGTAAACACGATATTATCCAATGAGATGATCATCTCTCCCTTACTATGTCCACCGTTCCCGTTATAGAACTGAAAATGAAGATGATGGATGTCTGCTTCTCCAATCATTCCATCGGTTCTCTCTATATGATCATCCACTACAGTCAGAGTCTCCATTTTAGGAGGTGTATATTTGGATAATATTTTACTGATTTTCACGTATGGTTCGTGTTCCCTATACTGCTCTCTGAAATTAGGACGCTGTTCATTCTCCAATTGGAAGTTCTCGTACATAAGTTGGTTTACATATATGGTATCAAAAAGAGATACCAATCCCAAATGGTCTATATCAGGATGTGTGATGATGAGAACCCGTTTTTTAAACATGAAATTATCAAACATCACAGATAACAGTTTGACCATTTCGTCTCTGTAAAGAGCGAATCCACTGTCGACGAAAATGTAACCTTCTTCATTTTCGATAATATAGATGTTGGAACCACATTCTGACTCTATGCAATGAATGGTATAATCATTAAAGCATTTGGAGGTGATGCGGGGACTAAAATTGAGTCCTCTATATCGACTCAGTAAATCAGCAAATTTTGCGATGTATTCGAATGTTTTATAGGGACTTCTGTTTTTCCCTTCCAAAATCTGCATGACGAGGTTAGAGTTGGATATCAGTTCGCTGATGTTTTCTTTATCAAGGTCTAATTTCTTTGCAGCCCCATTGGCAAATGAGATGTAGAACACGGTATTATCCAGGTTCTTCTCTGTTTTGTCGTATGTGATAATACGAACTTCACAGAGCGAGGTGACACTTTTCAGAAATTCATCCACCTTATAGGGGTTGTCGATGTAAAGCGCCATTCTAAAGTATTGGTAACTTGTACTATTCTCTTGGGAACTGATGTAAGAAATGTTGAAATTATATTGATGAATTAGTTCGAGGATAGGAAGGAGCACGCCCGGTTTGTCTAACATCTTAAATTCCATAAGGATGACGTTTCCATTGTCTTCTTTGAAAAGGAATCCATCATGTTTCAACATTTCGTATGCGTGGTTTATTTCCTCGCTTTCACCTGTCACCTCTATAAATAGGGTGTTGGTGTCTATGGAATTATTGTAGCTAACTCGGGTAATGTTCAGTCCCAAATCAGATATGATTTTAACGGTCTTTAGAAAAGAACCTGGTTGATCTGGAATTTTCGTTATAAATGTTTTTTTCATCGTTTGTACCGTTGATAAATTTATGGTGGCTTCTATAAATTCATTTCGTGTTTTTTTATAGAACCCACCTTATGTGTATTGTGCTTTTTTATTGCACTTGTTAAGCGGTGAAACTCTCTACAATATTCGTAAAATTTAATGAAGAATGCAAGGATTTATAGGGCAATTTATGAAGAAGATTTCAACTTTGAAATAATGTATAGGACCCACGTTAAAATAGTAAAAAATGAATTTCACAGAATAAAATCAGCCTTTCATTGAAAATATTTGAATTTTATATAACAATCAAGTTCATTTGTACCCAATATTTCATATAGTTCTATTTGTTGGTATGGACCCTAAATAATACAAATTATAAATAGTGTTTGTTTATCTGGAACCAGTTGACTGTGAAGTTAACTGGTTTATTTTTTATGTTTATATGCTGAAAGTGAGATGTTTTTACTAGAATCTTTTAGAAATAAATTTATGGTGTCCATAAAAAAAAGACAGCCTGTTTCACAACAGACTGACTCCGAAATATATAGAACAACACAATTTAGGGTCTTTTTAGGAGTGTAAGTTTTAACTTTATGACCAAGTTTATTTCCTTACACGATGCAAAGTTATACAAGATTATTATAACTTCCAAATGAATTTTAAAAAAAATATCTATCTGATAATCAGAATTTTTCAAAAAAAATTATTGATAAATGTCATAAAGTTTTTAACTAATATCAATTCGCCATTTTGCCATTCCCCATAACTAAAATCTTTGTGGAATAAAATAATTTTTATATGATAAACATATGTCGATGATTTTCACATAAGTAGGGAAGTTTTGCACATAAATTTTTTTGAAAAAATATAAGGTAGGTTCTAAAAATTCGTTTTGTGTGGTTTTTAGTATATTTGTTATCATATTTATTAGTATAAATAATAACGCATATATGTCACATTTTATTCATTTGATAAAAATTACTTCTGGTAAGTTCATAGTGGGAGTGTTAGTCTCCTTTCTAGTTGTTTGTTCATCATGTTCTGATAACACTTCAAACAATACGACTTCAAACAATAACCCTTCTCCTTCTACCTCATATCCTGATTATTTCCCTAGTAGATATACGGAATGTAATTCACAAAATGAAAGTCTTGATTGGGATTATGAGATCGACTCTATCGTTTTTAACCATCAACTTAATTTAAATGGTGATCATCCTATTGCACATTACTCTATTCCACGAATAAAATGCAATTCTGATGAAGGTAATGCGTTGGTGGATTCTATCAACAATTTTATCTGTCAGAGTATTTCTTTTGAAAACGTTAACAATGATTATGAAACAGAGGGTGAAACATTAGAAGATATATACTATGGATGGGCTGAAGAGAAGTGTCATGGTGTTAGTTTTGATTATAAAATAGACTCTTGTTATTTATATCTGTCTATTTTGGCGGATTTAGTTGATTCGAGGGGTTGTGAGGAACCATGGTTTTTTGAAGCTCTGTATGACCTCAGTATTGGTAAAAGAATAGATATTCACGATATTCCTTTTCCTGCCCTTTTTAGTTTGAAGGGGTATTTTGAGTTCCTCGATAAAAGAAACTGGACAGATAGTATAAGAAATGAATTTATAAGCTGTTATGAATTGTTATATGCTGAAGACGAATTTAAAGACATGTCGGACTCAGAAAAAGAAGAGGCGATGAAAGAAGCAGAAAGAATATCTCTTCAGCACAAGTATTATATTCTTTATTCTATTAGTGGTGATTATCTTCTTTTTGAATACGATGTCAATAATAACTATGTTATGAGTAGCTCTTATAGAGCTTTTGAACCCGTTTATAGAGATAAATGCTTATTAAAAGAAATTAAACCATATCTCAGTGAGACAGGGAAAAAATTCATATTTGAGAAAGATAAATCTAGTAATACAAATGAGATATTATGGCGTAATAAACTCTATGATGAGATTGAAAATTGCCTTTTTTTTGAATTCAGCACTGATAAAGAAAGAAAAAAGATCTATAAACTTGCTATCAATTACGATGATCCAAAGCATGTTTACGGGTATCTATATGACTATAATGGTAATTGTGAGGAGGTGAAAGGTGTTCTTGAAGCAGAGAAATGTAAACTAGATACAAAAATAGGTGAACTTATCATCAAAAACATAAAACACCCTTCTATAGAAAATACAGAATTTATAGGTTTTACCGACAAAAAGTAGTATTAATCATGAGTGGGATTATTGAAAATCGAATGCAGGAATAGTAACATGTGTGGCAGTACTTATATGCCATACATTCTGTTGATTATCAATATGATGATGTAACAGGGAATTATTTTAATTTCAGATTATTTAGTTCCTTTTGGGACCCGAAGAAGACGTTTACATCCACATAACCTGTAATGCCATAGACTACGCCATCTTCTGTGAATTGCCAGAATTTGCAATCGTGACGTGGTTGTGACACGCCGTAATGAGCCATCCAGAAGAAATATTCTGAGAAATCTTTTGTGTCGAAGATGTCATCGTGGAAGTTGGCATATGTATAGATGATAGGTTTCCTTCCATAGTGCTTTTCCACTGCCTTCAACCAGATAAGTACGCGTTTGCGAAGCTCTTGCTTAGAGAGATTTCCTTGGTATTCTACATCGAGGACTGGGATAAAGTTTCCCGTCGTCAAGTTGGATGTCTTGATGAAGTGGGCTGCTTGTTGTGCAGGATCGGATGTGACGGAAAAGAAATGGTAGGCGCCAAATGGTATATTCTGAGACTCAGCACCTTGTTTGTTCCTCTTGTATTTTGAGTCTGTGATTGTAATGCCCTCCGTCGCTTTTGCAAAGACAAAATCGATTTTATGAGGTGTGGCACTGGAGTCTTTCGTAAGTGTCTGAGTCAGTTTACTAACCCGAAAAGAGACCTTCTGCCAATCTATATCTTCCTGATAAAGAGAGACATCAATACCCACGATTCCATTCTCTGGGAAAATAACGTCGCTATATTGTGGATTTTTGTTGACAACGCGTTCGATACGCCTACATGCAGAGCGAAAAAATTGAGGCTTGAACACGTAAGTAAGTAACGCGCCCAAGAATAACACTGCCAAAATGGAGAAGATAATGATGATTCTTTTCCTGAAGGTAGTGGATTTTTCTTTTTTGTGTGCTCTTCTTTTTGTCATATTTATATAAATTGGGAACGAATCGCTAAAGCTTCGTTCTCATGTTTTTCCATTATCTCACGCTCTCCAATGCCTTTGTCGTTGATGCCACACAAGTGCAGTATGCCGTGAATTACCACGCGATAAAACTCCTCTTCGTAAGATGTGGAAAATTTTTCTGAGTTGCTTTTTACTGTATCTAGGCTGATAAATAAGTCACCACTGATAACCTTCCCTTCGGTGTAATCAAATGTTATGATGTCTGTATAATAGTCATGTTTTAGATACTCTCTGTTTACTTCTAAGATCTTCTGATCATCACAAAAAATGTATGTAATTTCTCCCAGTTTGTAGCCATGTCTGCTAGCTACTTCCTTAATCCATGCATTCACCTTGCGTTTGGCGATTTTAGGCATCGGAATATTTTCTGATTGATAATATACCATAGTGATCTAATTAGTGGGGGCAAAGTTAGTTTATTTTTCAATATCTATGTGGTTTTTTTGCCAAAGAATAACGATGAATTTATAGAACCCATTCAAATAATTTTCTGCATAGATTATTGGGCATTGTCTACTAGCTCCTTTAGGAGTTGTGCAATAGGTTTATGCAGTGCAGGGTGAATAAGTTCTGGTGCGATTTCAGCCAAGGGTTCCAACACAAATTTTCTCTTGTGTAAGAGTGGGTGAGGGAGAATCAGTGATTCCGTATTTAAGATGACATCATCGTACATGAGGATGTCAATATCGATGATACGGTCTTCGTAGCCCTCTCCTGGATGGTGGTAGGTTCTTCCCATTTCCCGTTCGATTGATTTCGCCATTTTTAGGCAGGTCTCTGGTGTGCAGTCTGTCTCGACAAGAATCACAGCATTTACAAAGGTATTGTTGGATTGAAATCCCCATGGCTCTGTCTCGTATAAAGAGGAAAGCAGACGAATATCACCCATGATGGACCCAAGGATGATAGTCGCATTGGTGATGTTTTTCTTTTTCTCCCCGAGGTTAGATCCAAGACCGATGTATACGTTTGCCATGATGTTCAGTTAAGAAAAGGCGCATAGGCTTCCATGCGCCTTTTTTATAGATAATTAGTTAGTTTTGAACTTATATTTTACTTCAGCCAATTCTGCATTAGCCTTTACTATCTTATCTTTCAAACCTGATTTGTATGCTGCTAATTTTTGTGCTAAGGTCTCGTCAGATAATGCCATCATCTCAACAGCAAGAATGGCTGCATTTTGTGCACCATTCACACCAACGGTGGCAACTGGAATTCCAGGAGGCATCTGAATAATTGAGAGCATGGCATCCAATCCATCTAACATTCCTTTGATGGGGACACCAATAACGGGTAGGGTGGTACTTGCAGCAATCACCCCTGGTAGGGCTGCTGCCATTCCCGCTCCTGCGATGATCACTTTAATGCCTCTTGATTGTGCCCCTTTGGCAAATTCTTCTACTTCATTAGGGGTACGATGAGCGGAGAGTGCGTTCATTTCAAACGGAACTTCCATCTCTTCTAAGAATTTGGCAGCCTTCTCCATGATTGGTAAATCGGATGTGCTACCCATGATGATACTTACTAATGCTTTCATTTCTTTCTTCAGGCCTTTGTGCCTCTCGTTAATAATTTCGGGTGAGTTCTGCAAATTCACGATAGACGTGGCACGCCGCGTCTCTACAGGAATCAGAAATTCCACGAAATGAATTCATAGAACCCGCTTTATTTGACAATGCAAAATTAGTTTTTTTTTCTTGAATGGAATAATATTTCCTCCATCTTCAATATTTCGGATATCTCATATTTTTTACTACCTTTGCACCCGCAAAAACGTGTTATTTTTATGGGCTTATCAGAAGAGATTAAACGAAGAAGAACCTTCGCGATTATCAGTCACCCAGATGCGGGAAAGACTACATTGACAGAGAAATTGTTGTTGTTTGGTGGTGCTATTCATATTGCTGGTGCCGTCAAATCTAACAAGATTAAGAAAACAGCTACATCCGACTGGATGGAGATTGAGAAACAACGTGGTATCTCTGTTGCTACCTCCGTTATGGCTTTCGATTATAACGGATTCAAAATCAATATCCTTGATACTCCAGGTCACCAAGACTTCCAAGAGGATACCTTCCGTACGCTAACGGCTGTGGATAGTGTAATCATCGTAGTCGATTGTGCAAAGGGTGTTGAGACGCAGACTCGTAAACTGATGAACGTCTGCCGTATGCGTAACACTCCAGTTATCGTTTTCGTTAATAAGATGGACCGTAATGGTAACAATGCCTTTGATTTGATGGATGAGTTGGAGAAAGAACTGAACATCCGTGTTCGTCCTCTTTCATGGCCTATCAATCAGGGTGATAAGTTCAAAGGTGTTTATAATATTTACGAACATAAACTTAATCTGTATACTCCTAGCAAACAGACTGTTACTGAGAATATTGAGTTTACTGATATCAACAGTCCGGAACTGGAAAAACATATTGGAGAGGAGGATGCTCAACAATTGAGAGATGATCTCGATCTGATTAATGGCGTCTACTCCGAACTGGATGTCAACGAATATCTAGCGGGTAATGTAGCTCCTGTCTTTTTTGGTAGTGCCTTAAATAATTTTGGTGTGAAGGAATTGCTTGATTGTTTCTGCCAGATAGCCCCTAGTCCACAACCTACCCAGACGGTTGAACGTGAGGTGAAACCAGAAGAGGAGACCTTCTCTGGCTTTGTCTTTAAAATCCATGCTAATATGGACCCTAACCATCGCAGTTGTATCGCTTTCGTAAAAGTATGCTCTGGTAAGTTTGAGAGAAACGTGAATTATAAACATGTTCGTCATAATAAAATGCTTAAGTTCTCTGCACCAACGTGTTTCATGGCACAGAAGAAGGAGACGGTCGACGAGGCATGGCCAGGTGATATTGTGGGATTACCTGATTCGGGTGGAACATTCAAGATTGGTGATACCTTGACCTCTGGTGAAAACATCCATTTCAAGGGATTGCCTAGCTTCTCCCCTGAGATGTTCAAGTATATCGAGAATGATGACCCTATGAAGGCGAAACAGTTAGCAAAGGGTATCGAACAATTAATGGACGAAGGTGTTGCACAGGTTTTCACCAACCAGTTTAACGGTCGTAGAATCATCGGAACGGTAGGTCAGTTGCAGTTTGAGGTGATCCAATATCGTTTGCTACACGAGTACAACGCTAAATGTCGTTGGGAACCTATCAACCTCTACAAAGCTTGTTGGATTGAAAGCGATGATCCTGAGGCTTTGGAGAATTTTAAGAAACGTAAATATCAATATATGGCAAAGGACAAGGAGGATAGAGATGTCTTCTTGGCGGATTCCGGTTATATCCTTCAAATGGCACAAACGGACTTCCCTAAGATTCGTTTCCACTTCTCGTCTGAGTTTTAATCATTCTAATCATGAGAATCGATATTTTATCTGCAGTCCCAGAATTGTTGGAGAGCCCTCTTAATCATTCTATTTTGAAGAGAGCTCAGGCAAAGGGATTGGCAGAGATTGTTGTCCACAACATTCGCGACTATACTTTGGATAAGCATAAAAAAATTGATGATTATGCTTTCGGGTTTAGTTCCGGTATGGTCATGCAGATAGAACCTATCGATCGATTGATTTCTCATCTGAAGGAGCAACGCACGTATGATGAGGTGATCTATACCTCTCCGGATGGCGAGATGTTCGACCAGAAAATGGCTAACTCCATGTCGCTTCTGAATAATGTGATTATTCTATGCGGACACTATAAAGGCATTGATCATCGTATTCGTGAACATCTGATTACCAGAGAGATATCCGTTGGTGATTTTGTTTTAACAGGTGGCGAACTGGCTGCTTGTATTATGACGGATGCTGTGGTGCGTCTCATTCCAGGTGCTATGAGTGATGAACAATCGGCTCTGTCTGATTGCTTCCAGGATGATTTATTGGCTCCTCCTGTTTATTCTCGTCCTGCTGAATATAAGGGATGGAGAGTCCCTGATATCTTATTGTCTGGTAACGAGGCAAAAATAAAGGAATGGGAGTATGAACAGGCTGTGGAACGAACCAAAAGATTACGCCCTGACCTCTTAAAATAACAGAGATCCGTCCCTTAAAATGAATTGATAGAACCCATCTTAATTTTTCATCTATGGGAATACTCGACAATAAATATGCAGAGAGGATTTTTACACTCTTCCTTTTCCTCGTTATTCTGCTTCCTTCTTTCTGTATCTCCCTTTGGTGTGCTGATCTGGATGGATTTATTGTGAAGAAACTGGGATTTCTACTGATTTCGTTGGTTTGTGTTCTCATCCCATTACTATTTTTAAAAAAGAAAATTTATTTCATCCTCGAGGGACTCTTCAGTGTACTGATTTCTCCTATCGAACTCTCTAGTTTGTATCTCAATCATACTACGACCGACTTTATGATGATGGATACCATCCTGAATACGAATTGGACAGAGGCTATGGAACTCCTATCATCCATCTGGCTCTTTGTTTTGGGAGTTGTCATCGTTTTTATTGCCTACTTTTTTATCACGATCAAATTCATAAAAAATGAGGAGTTCTTTTCTAAGAAACTGAAAAAAGTTCTTTTGATATTGCTTCCCGTTCTTCTGTTAATCGGTTCAGTCTACTATTTTATCCTTGCTCGTAAGTTGATGACGAGTGAGAACACCACTTTTACGGATAACTTGGTGGATATGAAGGATATGATGACAATCAAGTTTCGAAAAATATTTCCATTTGATGTTTATATTGCTACGGGTGACGTAATTGAAAGGAGAATGGAGATTAGGAGGAATCAGGAGAGGTTGAAGGATTTTTCATTCGGTTTACCGAAAAAAGAGGATGACGAAGAAGAGGTTGCTATCCTTGTGATTGGGGAGACGGCTCGTTGGTGGAATTTTGGTGTGAATGGATATGAGCGCAATACTACCCCTGAATTATCCCAGCAAAAGAATCTGATTTCCTATTCATATCTTGTGACGCAAGCCAATCTGACGAGTAATTCGGTACCTATCATATTAAGTCGTGCCAACGCCCTTCATAGTGAGATAGCCTATTCCGAGAAATCCTTATGCGAGGCATTTGCCGAGGTGGGTTTCTCCACTTCATGGATCAGTGATCAGGAATTGAGCACCTATCAGGAACGTATCATTGAGACGTGTGATTTCACGGCCACAACAAGCGATACTAAGTTTGTCTATGATATGGACCTATTGCCTTCGTTGGATACCTGTCTGAACATGAAATCGCCGAAGAAATTTATCGTCATTCATACTTTAGGAAGTCATTTCAAGTACTGTCAGCGCCATCCGGAGGAATATAAGATTTACCAACCTTGTTTTGAGAATAACATGGATTACTTATCGATTAATCGGGATAATAAGCAGTTGATAATCAATTCGTATGACAATTCTATTCAATATACAGACCACTTTTTGGGCTCCTTGATTCAACGATTGGAACAAAGAGGGGGAGTGTGGTCGCTTATCTTCCTTTCCGACCATGGAGAGAATCTGTTTGATGATGAGCGTGATTTGATTCTGCATGGTTCGTTGGTGGTTTCGGAATATGAAGCTCGCATACCGTTTTTTGTTGTTTATTCTGATGTGTACGCAATTCGTTATCCTGAGAAGGTTCAGAATATAGAGGCCAATAAAGATAAATGTCTCACCTCCGAGGTGGTATTTCATTCAATGTTGGATATGGCAGATATTCAATCGGATGTAGTAGATACAACCTTATCTATCAGTCGAATCTCTTTGACGAACATGGATTCAACCTATATTTTAAATGGCAATCGGCAGCCTATTTTGTTTGAATTTAATCGGTTGAAAGGATCAAGATGATTATTTCTTGATACTAATTGGTTTGTTATCGTTTAATACCAGATCGTTAAGGAGTGAGGACATTTGTTGCTTGAGTGTGTTGCGTTGACCTGTGAAATTTGAAACCATTAGGCAGAACACATACCATTTGTTATTATAATTGATATAGCCCGCATAGTTTTGAACGCGTTCCATGCTACCACTCTTTATAAATGCTTTGCCCTCCAGTTTCGTACCTTTCATAAAGGAGGTGACGGTTCCGTTTCGACCTGCAGTAGGGAGAGTGGCAAGGAAAGGTTTGAAATAGATGCTATCGTTGTACATATATGAGAGTACGTCAACGATGTATTGTGGTGATAAAGCGTTTTTCATAGACATGCCAGATCCATCCACTTGAAATACTTTGTGACTATCCAATCCTTTTGTTTTCCAGAATTTTCTGATGGCGTTGGCTGCTTCCCAGTTGGTGCAAGCCGTTACGCTATCCTTTTTTTTAGCAAGGATGGTGAATATATTCTCAGCAAAGAGGTTGATGCTTTTATGGTTGGTGATTCGTTCGATATCCCTCAGTGGGGCAGAACGGTAGGTATAGAATGTTTTTCTTACAGAATCAGGTTGAAACCATCTTGTAGTAGTGGCAGCAGAATCCACTTCGATACCATTTTGGATGAGGAGTCTTGTAAGTGAATCAGCGGCAAACATGGCAGGTTCAGCCAATTCAGTCTTTAGGAATTGACAGATCCCAACGGGGAAGTTTCCTCTGACGATGGGTGTCCATGAGAAATCGCTTTTGGTGAACCTCCATCCTGTAGGTACATCCTTTCTCTGTGTCAGTTCCAATTTGGGTTGAAACAGAGGAGTGTAAGGAGTCACCTTGCTCACGGAGAATCCGGTGGAGTCGGATGTGATGACAAAACTGAGCAGGTTGTCCATGATGGAGAGCGAAGAGGGGGTGGGAGAGTAGGAAGAACCTACATCTTCGACCAACCAATTAAAGGGGGAGCCATCTTCGCGGAACAAACTTGCATCACCGATGACACGTCCAGTTATCTTTTTGATTCCCATCCCTTTGATGGTGTCTAACACGGAGGAGAAGAATCTGTTTTTCACAGGGTTGTATGCCGATTCGAGAGTGGGGTCTCCACCACCACGGATATATATGTTTCCGATGAGAACAGAGTCTTCGATTTTACCGCTGTATTCGATTCTTGTACGGAATCTGAATGTATCGGTAAGTATCTGCATGGCTGTTGCGGTAGTGATGATTTTAGTAACAGAGGCAGGGTTTCGACAAACCATTGGTTGATAAGATGCGATCACTTTCCCTGATGTAATCTCTTTCATCATAAGTCCCACGCTCGCTTGTGAAAGATTATCTGCATTGATAAAGGTCTCTAAGGCATTTGTTTGTGCAGATATGAATTCGCAGTGGAGGATGATTAAGAATATGTATACTAAATTTCGCATTGTTTGACGTTTT
Source organism: Paludibacteraceae bacterium (assembly GCA_017430235.1). Lineage (GTDB taxonomy): Bacteria > Bacteroidota > Bacteroidia > Bacteroidales > Paludibacteraceae > UBA1181. The sequence continues at coordinate 16,436 of JAFRNH010000028.1, forward strand.
GTCGCAAAATTACATAAAATTTATGTAAGTTTGCAGTGTTCATTTATAAAGAAAAAGATGAAGAAGGAAATAATAGGCTTTCTAATGATGTTCCTAATGATGGGGACCATTTCGATGAAAGCGCAGCAAAATACGATATTTAGAGTTAAGGCAGAGGGTCTATATGGATGGTTGTTAGACAAGAGTGAAGGAAATGCAGTGGGTGGTGAGATGGCGATGGAGTTACCCTTGTTGGGCAATCATAATTGGGAGTATACCTATAATTTCCCTACTGTTGGTTTTGGTGTTGGATTATTGAATATGAATGATCCGGATTATATGCGAAATAGTATTCATGCGGTTACTTATTTCCATTATCCGGTAGTACATACGAATGCTTTCGCGTTGAATATAAAGTGGGGCTCTGGATTGGCAGGACAGATCCCGATGATAGAAGAGAAGCATGATTATTTCCCCTTGACAGGTGTTCTTATTGGAGGTGTAAATATGGATATTGCTTTGTCTACAAAGTATGGAAAGCCTGCTGCTCAATGGATTATCACTTTGGGTGGTAATTGCATGGTTCTTCATAATTGCAACGTGACAAGACGGACTAAAAACACTCTCTTGGCTGATGTCTCATTGGGAGCAAAATATACGCCCAATGTGTGGCCATTGCCTATGAAGCATTCTGCTCGTCCTGTGAAACGTATCTTAGCACTTGAGGCATACGCAACAGTGGGTGTTAATCAGTTGGAGGTCGGTGATAGTTATTATCCGAATGGAACTCTGAGTGTTGGTGCCTTTTTGCCTCTTTCCAATGCGTTTCGTGTGGGTCTTACCGCCGATGGTTTCTTTAACAGTGCATACGATGGAACACAACGCGCGAGCAATATTCGTTATAATTTCATAAAAGAAGACCGTTTTGGCAATAAAGTTCGTGCAGGAGTCTCCTTAGCCAATGAGTTGACTATGGATCGTGCAAGGGTCGGACTCCATGTCGGTGTCTATTGCTTTAACAAGATTAAAGTGCCTGAGTATAACGAGTTGGGTGAGAAGAATGAGAACCGAATCGAGAATATTCTATATACTAAGTTGGTGACCCGTTTCTTCTTCACACCGAAGTTCTTTACGGTGGTCGAGGTGAAGTCGCACCTCTTGAAGGTGGAAGATGCTTCGCTAGGTTTCGGCTGGGCTATGCCTGACTTTGGTAAGCATATCAAGAATCCATTTGCGAGAATATCCTTTAAGAAAGAAGATAAAGAGGAGTTGCGTATCACAGGTAGTGAGAAATAATGGGATATTTCTCACGCTAACTCCTTTAGGTAGTTCTATAAATCTTTTTGTGGGATTTATGATTCTTATAGGGACGTGGTATACCGCGTCCCTTTATTTATAATTCATTCGATTTATTTTAAAATGGATTTTATAAGATCCATCATTTTGATGAGATCTTCGTTTTCATGAACATTTGCCTCTTTGTAGATATAGCCTATTATAATTGCTAATAGGAGGAAAATAACTACAACAGAGATTATGGTGACGACTATTTTCTTATTCATAATTGTTTTCTTCTTCTGGTTCGAGTGAGGATTGTCTTAATTCCACTTTTGTTTCAAAATCTTCAATTCTCATATCATTCACCAACTTTCCAATACGATAGCCATCGCCTGTGGTTTCACAGTAGACATACTGGTGTCGTTGAATGGTTATTATTGAGTCTGCATCGTAATCAATATAGTTGTCTTCCATCCAAGGATTGCTATTCAATTCAATGGCAATGGCGTCATGTTTTTGTTTGCTGGATGATAGATAAACAATGTTGTAGCCCATGAAGTAGAGTATCATGGCTGCGAGCATGGATTTGCAGTCGCTGTCACCCTCCTGATCGAAGAGAGTCTCATCCGGATAACGTACGTATTCTGCAGCAAATTGTATGCTTTTACTGTTTTTGTCCAATACATAGTCTATGTTAGGTTCCTGAACGAAATCCAGTGCAAACTGTATACTCTCTTTCTCCTCTAGTTTTGCATGCGAACACTCATTCTTTATGTAGCTGGCAATATAGCGAACGCGTTCGGTCATCTCTGGGTCCTTTATCATCCGATTAAACATGTCATTGATGTATTCATGTTTCGGTTTCTCAATCTGTTGTGAGAAATATGGATTTTCATTCTTGCAGTTGTTGTATTGCACCATAGAGAAATGGATGACTAGGTTTCCGTGCAGTTTTATGCCAGTGGAGGAGTCGAGATCCCAATCATAGGTTCGTGTCATCTCCCCTTCCGGAGGGGTTATGGTGGCGAATGGTTGCACCAGTTCTTCTTCGTCATCGATATTGCTCTCCTCGTCATAGTTGGAAATAACTTTCCATGGACGTTTGTTGGAGCTGGTTATTTTGTTCTTTGTTACACCAAAGGTAATGGCGTATAGTAGTGGATATAGATCATAACTGTAGAAGAATTTGGTAACATAAAATCCTACCAGACACAGTGCGATGATGACCATATCGAATTTAGCCAAGCCCACTTCCTTATTCAGCATGTTTAGTTGCGGTTGAATGCTGATGGATTTTTCAATGCTATCAATTTTTATTTGTCGAACAATGGCCCATATAGCATGGTAACATGCAGAAAGAATAAATACGGCTATAAGATCATCTCCTATCAGTGGCTTTTGGAAAATGATGGAGTATGTGAAGTATAGTAGCATGAAGAGCACACTGAAGATGATGGATGAGATCAATGCGGTGTCATTCCATCCATATACGGGTTCTTTATAAACCGGGATCGTCTCTTCTTTCGGTCCATATTTTTGATAAAATAGTGCAGCGACACCTCCTTGGCCTTCCCTTGTAATCACCTTTTTTTTCAGGGAGATACCAGATAAACATATTTGTCCCACCCGACGCTCTTTCGGATCTTTTGCGGTATTCTTCGGGTCTCCCACGTAGACGTTCAGTTTACTGTCGAGCCATAGAGAAGTCCACGATCTTTTTCCGTTGGTTGTTGGAACGTTAGGAGCAGATTCTCGGGCTGTGTAGCCGACAAGTACGGGTGTGTCTCGTTTTAATAATTGCTTGTAGATATAACCCTCTTTGGTGATAAATCCTTTCATCCGATAATCATTCAGATTCTCATCGTCGTCTAAGTCGCCATAGGCAATCCAAGTGATGGCTCTGTCATTTTCATCGGTTACGACTCGTGCCGCTGGTCTTTTGATTTCCGCATTGGCCGATTTCATCTCCATCAGGTTACTGCTTCCGCCATTTATAAGATAGCCTATGTTGCGGAGTGTCTTGCCTGGTGCTGATATGCTAATCCATGTTTTAGGTCGCAAGAGACGGATGAGCATATAGATTGCCGTGACTCCTACCACTACCATGGAAAAATAGAATTTATTTATATCGTCGAACATGCTGTTAGTCTTTGATGTTTAATTTACTTGTATATTGATCCCTGATTTGCATTGACTCACTGAAATGAGTGGCATCAAAAAGTTTCAACCATTCGCTGGAGTTGTCATTCTGACATATAGCCCATAGAATGAGTGAGGATGTCTCATCTTTATGGAGTTTCAACTCATCACGGTTCACCTTCTGTTCGCGAATCTTCAAGTCGAAGTCCTCCGAAGGAAGGATTCGATTCAGTGCCAACGTGTCGAAAGTTCTCCATCGGGTGACAAACATGTACTTTCTCAACAGATCACTGTGTGTGTCGAATTGGTACTGTGTGGTGATGCGAGGCATCATATCTTCCATCAACCCTTTAATCTTATGGTTGTTGGATTTCACATCGCCCGATTCTGGATCAGAGGTGGAGGTCATCTCACCATTTGTGGCAGCAGCGTGGATGAGCGGGTTCAAGAAGTCTGTCTTATCCATCTTTTCTGCGTATGACCATATCTTTTCTCCGATGGTGGCATTTTTGCGTGGAAGCAAGTCCTTTTCAATTCTCTCATGCAACAGACGGTTGAATTCATTTTGACAATCCTCCCATATCTTTGCATCCTCCTCTTCTTTCTCTTGTTCAGACATAAACACGCTGTAGCCTAGTTCCTCGTTGAACTTCCGTTCATGTTTCTCCCGTAGTTTTATGTTTCTGAAGAGAGCCATTACTTCCGATCTGTAAGTATGAAGCAAAAGATGACAATCCTCGTCGTCCAGCGCACTGATTTTTCGAGGAATGCGTTGAACATATATTTCTCGACCTTCCTCCTCCATATCACTCATCATCTCATTTCCTGCAAACGAACCATTGATGAGTGGTTGGTTGAAGAGGGTGACAGGAAGTTCCGCATGATTGTATATATTGCCAGTAGAGAGAGGCCGTTCATCTCTGTAAATCAGTTTACAACGCTTTAGGTAGTTGTCGCACAACTCGGACATGTTGTCGTATAGCTGATTAGACTCTGTCTCTATGCGGTTGGTGATGCGAGAATAGGCATCATGCAAGTAGTATGCCTTGATTTTGCGTTCCTTTATTTCTTTCTTCTTATAATATAAAGCCAAACTAATCAGTTGGTAGATAAGAGGAATCATAAATAGGAGTGCAGACCAAAATACAACATTTATTCCTCCATTTTCTAATCCAGTGAAGAGCTTGGTGATAAATGTTAGGATTGGCATGATGGTGATTACAAGAATGATTCCTAAAAGGAATGATCGACCAATTCGTCCTATGAAGGTGGCCTCTTGTTTCATCATGTTAATCAGGTCATTCAGAGCACTTTGTTTCATCTCTTCACACTGATGGGAGAGCCTTTTTGACTTGCGGTCTGCTGTATAGGCCTCATGATAGCGCTCAAAATTATTTTTCAGATTTTTAGGCACATCGTTTTCGAAGAGGTATTGCCAGACATTTTGTTCAATCTGATCACCTATCTTGCCCTTCATACGCCCAATCTCTGTTTTAAAATATTTCAGATTCCTGACGATTCGCGATATGCAGCCGAGATGAGTGTTGCTTGTTGACAACTGTCTTTCGATGGCGGCTGGCAACGTTGTTTCTGCGAAAATGTTCTGTGTCCGCTTTCTCATCGTACTAATCTCTTCCAAAATGGATTCTGATTCTTTTGAGATGACATCAAGAACCTTCAGACGCAGATTGACAGGGTAATATTTGAGATATGATTCGTAATAGAGTCGCTTTAAGTTGCGATGAGCAAAGTTGATGATAGGATGAGGAAATGGCTCCTTTAGTTTGGCATCATCGAGATTGAAATGAATGTTTTGAAATTTCATGATGATCTCGTCTGCATCAATTCTGTCAAAATTGATTAGCAGACTCTCCTGATCGATTTGTTCCAAATCACCCTCTTTGTTTAGTATATCAATCACTTTGTTATGCACCATCATCTTTTCGATTCTATCTTGCACATCTGTGTCGAAGAAGGTTGACGAACAACCCAGCGAAAAGTAAAAATGATCTGCCGAACTACTGCCACTGATGAGTGGATGGACGGTATCGCATGCGTAGTAAAGGTGGACAAGACATTGGAAGAGGTATTCCGCCTGTTCTTTTTCGTTAAGCAGCGGGAAGTAGCACTCCGTTCTGTTTTGCACATCCTGATAGAAGAACATACGGTCGTAACCACGTACGGAAGGTATGTTATGCTGAACCTCTATCTCTTTCAGTGATAGATACACTTTCTGTCTCTGACTGACATTGAGACTATTGATGTTGGATGGAATGAAATAAACCCCGATAATGGCCATTCCTTGGTGTATGTGATTCGGAACAATGCGCCCTTTCTCCTTTTGCAGCATGACAGCAATGGATGGGAAGATCTGTTGAGACAGTTCTTCCGTTATGTTTCCGATTACACACACGTTGGTGGTGATGGATCCGTCTACGTTAGAGTGACGAAGCATCTGGACGAACTCCTGACCAGATTTGACGATAGCCTCTTGAAAATCGTAGATGGCTTGCGACATCGCTTCCGAGTCGGACGTGTCAATCGAGGCAAAAGGATTGTCAAACCTTGAGTATAACCAATGTTTGGCACTGGAAGATTTGTCAGAAGTCCAATCCGCAACGTCTTCATGGAAGAGAACGCATGGAAGATGTCCGATCAGTTCCTTGAAACGAGCCTGTCGGTCAGAATTATCGGTTAAATCTATAATCCAAAGTGGAAGCATTCCTTCTCTTTATTTTATCCGATGAATTTATGTACAGTATCATACTCGTTACGTATGGTATTGTAGAACAAATTATATAATCTTCTTTCTTCGTCGGTAGTGCTCTGTTGTTTTTTCAGGGCAAGCTTCTTCAATACCTCGTTTTTCTTTTCAGAATAGAGGTTTTTCAAGATTTGCTCGCCGTCATAAACGATGGCGCTACCATCTTCATTGTGAAGAATGGCACCATTCTTATCCATAGCAGTCTTCTTTTGTCGTAGGATAGCTTGCAACAATCTGTCAAGTGTTTCACTGTATCGTCTGTTGTAGAAGAGCTTGAAATATTCGTCGAATTGAATGCTAAAGTCAGCACCACTCACCTCGTCATATAGTTTCTTTCCATTTTCCACTTTGCGTAAGCAGAGAGCTCCCTTATAAAGGGAGAATGCCTCCGGACGTGCAATCTCAAACGAGGTAGTGTTCTTCTCGTTGATAAGATACATGGAGGTTTCGTATGACTCAGGATCATACTCGTCTTCATAGAACAGAGGTTTCAAATCCTTCTCGTATTCCTTTAAGATGAGCATTTTGACAAACGTGCGATGTTGTGACAACACCTCGTCTGGAAGATCGTTGAGTGTGATCTTTCCGAGGAATTGAGCAAAGTCATGGTGGAAATGGTATTTCTCACGGAATGTAGCGTTGTTGTATACCATCTCGATGTTGTCATAGATTCTGTAATCTCTGAAAGAGAGACCATATTTGGATTTTAATACCAAGGCTGAATTTGCATCTCCACCAGAAACATATCGATGTTTGATGTTACCCTCCTCATATCCTAACATCTCTTTTGCCAAGTCTCTGTCTTGTGCAACGAAGACGTAGTGTTCCTCTTTCTTGGTGACTTCAATACGAGCCGTGTTATAGTTGAAGAAGAGGGCAGGGCTTAAGCTCTTGCGAACCTCATCTTTCTGTTCGTTTGGTAAATCATGGAAGAAGTGAGAAACCTTCTTGTTGGCCCAATTTTCCTGAATGTTTTTATTCTCTCGGGTAGCCACCTCAAGTGTTTGTTGAGCGTATTCAATGAAGTCTTCAATGATAGCTTCTGGTTTACGATCCTCCAACGTAGGATTGGCGAAGAATCGGCACTCTTCGGTCACTTGTTCCTTCTTTCCTTTCTCCGATTTCTCTTTTTGGATAAGGATGTATTGGCTGGCCATCATTTGTTCCAAACGTTTCTCGTTCTTTGTGTCATAAATACCCTCCTTGATTAGTTTGGTTATATCTTCACGGTTTGGCGTTTCTGCTCTGTCTTCATCAGCTTGGATGATGTTGCGGTAGCAGCGACTGAAGAAGTTGTTTGGTTTCCATCCATTGCCATTGCAGATATCTTTTAGCATTGGCAAATAGACTGTTGTGACATCAAGGGCGGTATTGCCAAATTCAGTGGCAAGTCTGTCATAGTAGCGAACAGCCTGTTCGTTTTTCTCAGATGCCTTTTCTTTGATGACCATCAGTTGGTTCTTCAATTTTGATAACTCGTCACTCTTATCATTGTTGCAGAAGTCACGAAGTAGATCGTGAGCCCAATTCTTAATGATAAAGGCAATGAATTCATCCACATACTCTTCCAATTTATTTCGATATCCTTGAATATCCTCTTTATTGGATTTAGTGATTTTCTCACCTATGGTGCGAGTCTCTGCCTCTTTCTCTAATTTCTCTAATTCAGCGCGTTTGTCATCCAGTTCATCCTTTTTGCTGTTCATCTCATTGTCCTGTTTCTCATATTCGTCGCGTACAAATGTGCGAACAGCATCAATTGCATTGATGGCATAGATGAGACCATATTCGCGGATCCACTCTTCGGCTTGTTTCCATGCGCCACTGACAAGTAGTTGCTTGTAGCCACTTCTCTCTTCCGGTTTGATGGATGCAGCCTTGACGTTAGCCTCGATTGTTTCCAACTCGCTCTCCACGTTGGCCAATTTTAATGCAGCAGGCAATTCCTCTTTTCCATTGATGAGAGATGGATCTAATATATCAGACTCGATGTTATCACGTTGTGAGCCAATTAGACGATAGGCAATTGTTCCAGGAATCTTGTGAGATAACTCACGGAATAATTTGTTATAAAGATCAGGCACCTTGCTTTCAGGAATAGCATTTTCCTTTGCTTCTGCGTTGAGGAGCCATGTTCTGAGCAAGTCTCTTTCGAAACGAGCACGGAAGTAACGGTTGAACTGATCGGTTGGTTTATGAAGTTGAACATAACCCATAGGGACAAGGAAGTCCTCATGATTACGTTCCATGATATCATTCATGTAGTTGTCAATATCAGAACGGAAGGTCTCACCTCCAGCACCGTGGTGCAGTATGTAGATCATTTCAGCTGTGTTATGATACATAACGTGTGTGCTACCAAGAGAAGTTCCCTTGTCTGTTTGAATATCAATTGGGATTAAGTAGTAGAACGGACAATATTTACGTCTGCTATCAATCAGATTATAATCATTGACGAAGGCCATGCGGTGCATGACGGTGTTTTGATTTCTGTTTTGACTCATCTCTTTGAATGCTTGGATTTCGCTAAACACAGCATAAGCGTTAAGCGCATATTTTTCTTCCGTAGCATTGCAGTCGATGTATACTTTAGGCATATACATGATGAGGATCAACTGAGGGTCACCATCTCCCACGATTTGTTTGTGTATCTGGTTGATGTGATAGAGCACATCATTGACGATACCACTACCGGTACCACCATTGGAACTTGCAACCACCCAGTAGAAGATTGTGCAACTCTCGCCACCCACTGTCTTTACATCATTGAGGGCGGAGATGGCTGATTGAAGTTTAGTTTGAAAATCAGTGAGGGAGTGAGCAAATGCAATACGTGATTTGATACGAAAAGCTCCTGCACCAAAGCCAAGAGGCTGATCAGGGATCTTAACGGACAATTCAGGAGAACAAGCCTCTAGAATACGTTTGTTGATCAGTGTGGAGGTGTCTTGCGTAGCCTCGTAGTAGATGGCTTGCGGATTGGCAAGACCAAGGTTGACAAGGTCTGATTGCGGATTGATGAAAGGCACCTTCCCCTCTTCAAAACTCTTTCTGTTATTTTTGTTAGCTTGGTCTATATCCCGTTGGTCAGTATCGATAAATAGGAATCGATAGGTCTCGTTCATTGCCTCGAGACGCGACTTGGTTGCAGTGTGAGTAGGATAACGATTTGCATATACCTTCTCTTTAATTTGTGTGACAGTTTGGCAGCCAGAACCACCTAAACCGATAAAAATGTGCTTTTCGTTTGCCATAATCTATTTTTGTTTTTTATTTTTCTATTAATCTGATGCTTACGTTGTGAGTGATGTTTCTTTTATTGGCACCACATTTCACTTTCGCAAGCATATTCTTTTGTGAATCTATCTTTCCCTCTGTGGCAATCTTTGTTCCCACGTAACCCTTACTAGCAAACCATCGGTAGTAAGGTTTTAGAAACAATAGGAAAGGAGAGGGTTTCACCTTTTCTATCTGTAAGGTCCATTCTGCATCGTCTACACGTATCTCTGCGGCTTTGCCGATATGGATGTTTTCGCATGGACCAAATTTCTTGCTGAGAATTTCAGCTCCATATTCATCTGAAACGGTAATCTTTCCTTGCATTTTATCCTTGCTGTTGATGATTAGAGCACGGAAGAACAATATGATGTAGGAGATGATAAGCAATATCAGTAAAATGGTGAGCCATAATGGGAGGAAGAATGTGAATATGAGTTTCTCTGCAGGCGATACAGATCCGGATATCGGTTTTTCGATACCCAGTTTGTTTAGTTCGTCGTCAAACTCTGTTGGTAAGGAGATACCAATGTTGATACTATCTTTCAGCAGATGAAATCCATTCTCCCGATGTTTTATTTGGCCCAAATTGACGACTATGAAGGTGTCTGTGGGGCAACCATGGTTGTCTTTGTTGTTAATAAATGAGAAGTCCTGTTGATGAATAAAAGAGGAATCGATTTTGATTGTGTTATAAAGTTTGACAGGATTCCAATGAATTTTAGCTTTGACATTACCGTCGATGTCGATGTCAGTCTGCATGTTTACGCGACCAGCTTTGTTTGCTTCATTCACGATTGCTTGTAGTTTGACAAGGAGGATTTCGCGACGAAGTTGCTCGAACCATTGTTCGATAGCCTGTTTGGAGTTGCCAGTACGAATGATTTCGAGTCCATTCTCTGTCACGTTGAAGACGCTATCTCTCATTTGGGTGAGGCAGTACTCTTTTTGTGTTTTGTTGTCCACCTTACCATCGGATAATTCTACGGCGATGGCACGCACATAGGAACCTTGGATGGCGATTTTCAGGTCGTTTTGCATATCCAACAACTCCTCAGAG
>JAFRNH010000006.1 GCA_017430235.1 Paludibacteraceae bacterium
AATAAGTTTCTGTAATAGAGATTTGTAAGATTTGAATAGATTTGTGAGATTTCTCGCGAAGCGACTCATATCATATAAATTCATATTAGCGCACATAAAGGAGTGTCCTTCGGACAGAAATCTTACAAATCGTTACAAATCCGACAAATATGTTTGTGGACTTGATAGCAGATAACAATAAGTTTCTGTAATAGAGATTTGTAAGATTTGAATAGATTTGTATGATTTCTCGCGAAGCGACTCATAAATGCATATTAGTGCACATAAAAGAGTGTCCTTTGAACAGATTTGTGAGATTTCTCGCGAAGCGACTCATTTATTATTATTCAAATCGGATGGATTTGATAGGAGATATCTTCGTGATGATGAATGTTGAGGCACGAAGGATGAGAGAAGAGATGAAGAATACGCCGATATTGACTAGAATGATGTAGATGAAAGGTATTTCAACAGGAACGGCATTTACGTAGTAGACATCTGGGTCGAGTTTGATGATATGCAAGTTTTTTTGCAGGAAGCAGAGGGTTAATCCCAGTAGGTTGCCGATGATCATGCCTTTACCCACGATTAAAAGGGAGACGTAGAAGAATAGTTTTTGAACACTGATATTGCTGGCACCTAAAGCTTTTAATACGCCAATCATATTGGTTCTGTCTAAAATTAGGATGAGCAGACCAGAGATCATGGTGAAGCCAGCGACAAACATCATAAGGATGAGGATGACTTTCGCATTCATATCTAACAGATCCAACCAACTGAATATTTGAGGATTGATTTCCTGTATGGTTTTTATCATATAGAAATTTCCCGATTGATCGCGTTTATTGCCTATTGAGGAGTAGATGGCATCTGATGTCTCCGCTAGTTTTTGGAAATTATTGATCTCTATTTCCACGCCACTACATTGGTCGTTCTCCCATTGGTTGAGTTTTCTCACATGACGGATGTCTCCGATGATGAAGAGTTTGTCGTAGTCGGAGAAGCCAGATGAGTAGATACCAGTTACTTCCAGTGGACGAACGCGCACTTTTCCATTGATGACGAAATAGATATGATATTTATCGCCAATGGATAGTTGCATCAAATCAGCCATCTTCTTGGATATGAGAGATTGGTTGGAGGAAGTGGAGTCGGAGAGTTCGAAAGTGGATCCTTCAACAAGGTTCTTTTTGAAAAAGTCCCAATTGAAATCTTTGTCGACACCTTTCAGTACGACACCTTGAAAATCCTCATTCACCTTCAGTATGCCTGGTTGTGTGGCAAAACGCTGTACGTGTTTTACGCCTTCGGTATTTCTTAGTGAAGAGATGGTGGTAGAATCAAATTGGATGGGTTGTGTTTCATAGGTTTGGTTGGAGAAGGAGGCGGAGACTTGGATATGGGAGCCAAATCCGATCAGCTTGTTTCTCACTTCTTGTTTGAAGCCGATGACAACGCCAATGGCGATGAGCATAACAGCCAAACTGATAGCAATTCCCCCTGTGGCAATGTGAACCATGTGTTGAGATATCCGTTCCTTGCCTTTTTTACTGAAAAAAATTCTTTTTGCTATGAATAATTCGTAGTTCATAGGAGGGGGAATTAAAAAGGACGTACAAATTAAATTGTACGTCCTGGATATACTTCGAGTGCTTTTTTCAGCACGAATAGAGCTTTTGATAATTCCTCTTTCTCAAGTACGTAGGCCACACGAACTTCGTTTTTGCCTATCTCATGACCTGTATAGAAACCGGAGGCAGGAGCCATCATAACGGTTTGACCTTCGTAATTGAAATCATTGAGTAGCCATGCACAGAATTTGTCGGAGTCGTCGATTGGCAGACGAGCCACCGTATAGAATGCACCCATAGGGATAGGAGAGTAGACACCTGGAATACGGTTCAATCCGTCAATTAGATATTTACGTCTCTCCACATATTCGTTGTACATTTCCAACATGTATTCTTCTGGGGTGTCCATAGAAGCCTCTGCAATGATTTGTCCGATTAAAGGGGGACTAAGTCTTGCCTGACAGAACTTCATGACGCTTTTTCTCACCTCTGCGTTTTTGGTTACCAACGCACCTACGCGGATACCACATTCGCTGTAACGTTTGGAAACAGAGTCGAATAGTATGACGTTCTCTTCGATTCCCTTTAGGTGGAAAGCAGAGATGTAAGGTGCACCCGTATAGCAGAATTCACGATATACCTCGTCGGAGAATAAATAAAGGTCATATTTCTTTACCAAATCACGGATTTTGTTCATCTCTTTTTGATTGTAGAGATATCCGGTTGGGTTGTTAGGGTTGCAAATAAGGATTCCCTTTGTGCGAGGGGTGATCATCTCTTCGAACTTCTCGATGTGAGGAAGTGCGAAACCTTCTTCTATGGAAGAAAGAATGGGTTTGATGGTTGCTCCCGCAGCGATGGCAAAAGCAGTGTAATTTGCGTATGCAGGTTCTGGAACGATGATTTCATCGCCTGGATCCAAGCAAGCCATAAACGCAAAGTTTACAGCTTCCGAACCGCCACAAGTGATGATGATATCCTCTGCCGTCACGTCAATGTTGAATTTGTGGTAGTATTCCGCCAACTTGATTCTCAAACTTTTGATACCGTCACTCGGACTATATTCAAGAATCTCCCTATCTATCTTCTTTAAGGAGTCTAAGGCTATCTTAGGCGTCTTTAAATCGGGTTGACCAATGTTCAGATGGTATACCTTTATTCCACGCTCCTTAGCTTTGTCTGCAAGGGGAACCAACTTTCTGATTGGCGATTGTGGCATTAATTGTCCACGATTAGATGTTTGTGGCATATCCTTTTTTACTTTTTACTTTATTCGTTACGCAAATTAAACGCAAATGCAAATTAGACGCAAAGTTAATAATTCTTAATTGAAATATAGAATTATAGAGGGCTAAATTTTGTTTGTTTGAAAATGTTTTCCTTGGAGGATGTTCAATTCATTCATTCTTTTCTCTAATTTGTCGGTGAATTCGTAGTTTTTTAGTCCCCATCCATTGTTAAGTAATAGATCCTTAGGTGATTGAGAGATGAAGCGTTCGATGACAAATTGAGGATTCAAACGTTCGATGAAACGGACGATTAGGTTGATGTATTCATCGGCGGAGTAGAGATGAAACCATTCAGGATGTTCCTGAAACTGTTGGGCCATTTTAGTGCCTTTGATGAGTTGCAACTGATGAAGTTTGATGCAGCGGAGAGGAAGTTCCGAAATCTTGTCGGCGTGTGCTAATATTTCATTTTCACTCTCTTGCGGCAATCCGAGTATGAGGTGGGCGCAGGTCTCGATTCCTCGCCGGGAGGTTTCTCTAATGGCATTTTCAGCCACGGCATAGGAATGGCCTCGATTGATGAGTGTTAAAGTCTTGTCGAGTGTGGATTCTACACCATATTCAATCATGATGTAGTGAGATTGATTCAGTTTTTGCAGATAGGAGAGCAGTTGGTCGTCGACGCAATCGGGTCGCGTACCGATGACTAATCCATCGACCAGCGGATGATGGAGTGCCTCTTCATACTTCTGTTGTAACGATTCGAAAGAACCGTAGGTGTTTGTGTAGGCTTGGAAATAAGCCAGATAATGTTGGTCTGGATATTTTTTTCGAAAGAAATCGATGCCTTCGGTCAGTTGTTGCGTAATGGATTTGTCGGGCGAGCAATAATCGGGATTGAACGTTTGGTTGTTGCAGTAGGTGCAACCTCCGTAGCCCACTTTACCGTCTCTGTTCGGACAGGAGAATCCTGCATGAATGGTTATTTTTTGCATTCGGTGCGGGAATATAGCTTTCAGATAGGAAGCGTAATCGTTATATCTTTTTATTTTCTCCATTTTTTTATTTTCGCAAAGATACCCTTTTAAGAGGCATTGTAGGAAAGAATTAACAAGAAAATTTATTTTCAAAAGATTTGTCAAAATTTGCTAAACTTTTCTCTTAAAAATTTTTCTATTCTAAGTTATTTTTTTATCTTTGAAACAATCAAAGCAAAATGGTGGTAACGTATTTAATTATTGCTAAGTTTTATTTATAGAGTAGGTGTTTGATTTGTTCTATATGAAATGAAACGCATAAGTTGTTGAATTAAAAATTGCAAGGCTATGTTGAATGTTGATGATAAACAGAAGTTGGTGCAAAGGGGAATTTCGGAAGAAGAGTTTGAAGCTCAACTGATGCAATTCCAAACGGGGTTTCCCTATATGAAGGTGGAGAAGCCTGCGATTGTATCAGATGGAATTTTGTGTCTGGATGATAAAAGCAAATCGTTTTATCTTTCTGAATGGTCTGAGTATTTGAAACACAATAATTCAGTGGTGAAGTTTGTCCCTGCTTCTGGTGCAGCAAGTCGTATGTTCAAGAGCTTGTTTGAATTTGTGTCCGCAGGAAAAAACGAATTGATAAAAGATAATGACAAATTATTTTTTGGACAAATAGAACAATTCGCATTTTACGACGAACTGAACTTCTATTGCAAGAGAAACGAAGGATGGGATATTCCTCATCTGATTGCAGATAAGAAATATCTTCGTATCTTGGAGTCTTTGTTGGAAAAGAAAGGAATGAATTATGGTTTCTTGCCAAAGGGTTTGTTGGCATTCCATAAATATCAGGGTAAGAAGGCTCGCACACCATTTGAGGAACATTTGGTGGAAGGTGCTTTGTATGCCAAAAATTCAAAAGGGAAAGTCTCTCTTCATTTCACTGTGTCAAAAGAACATATTGATTATTTTGAAAAACTGCTAAAGTCTAGAATAGACGATTTTTCTTATCAGTTTGGGGCAGATTTCGATGTGACTTTCTCTGTTCAGAAACCATCTACGGATACGGTGGCTGTCGATATGGACAACCATCCTTTCCGAGAGAATGGTGAAATTCTATTCCGTCCAGGTGGTCATGGTGCCTTGATAGAGAATCTAAATGCCATCGATTCGGATGTAATCTTTATCAAAAATATTGATAATGTGGCTCCTGATGCTTACAAGCAACCAACAGTGGAATACAAAATGGTGCTTGCAGGTCTCTTAGTCAATGTTCAGAAAACCATTTTCGAATATCAGGCTCTCTTGGATTCCGATTCTAGGATATCAGAGGATATGATGAAGAAGATGTTTGCCTTCGCAGAGAAAACATTATGTGTTACCAATAAATATAACCCATTGTCCACCAATAAAGACAAAGTGGATTATCTTAAAATGATCTATAACAGACCGTTACGTGTTTGCGGAATGGTTAAAAATGAGGGAGAACCGGGTGGTGGACCTTATTTGTGTCAAAATCCAAATGGAACAGTCTCTTGCCAAATATTAGAGAGTTGCCAGTTTGACATGAATGATGAAAAACAGGTGGAAATCATGAAAAGTTCCACCCACTTTAATCCGGTTGATTTGGTATGCGCTGTAAAAAATTATAAAGGAGATAAATATAACTTGCTTTCATTCGTGGATGAGAATACGGGCTTTATTTCGTATAAGTCTAAGAACGGTAGAGAGTTGAAAGCATTGGAAAGACCTGGTTTGTGGAACGGGTCTATGTCGGATTGGAACACCATCTTCGTAGAGGTGCCTATCGATACGTTTACTCCTGTGAAAATGGTGACAGACCTCTTGAGAGCTGAGCACCAATAATGTGTTTAACTTGGAGTATATCCATATTTAATTCAATGAAACAAAGTAGCAGCAAGATTGAAATTTTTAACGTAAAAGGTGTGTCGATATCTATTTTTTTAGTGATGCTCCTTCTCTCGTTATTCTCATGTTCTTCCCAACAAAAAATTGCTTATTTGCAAGATGTTCATGGAGATACGAAACAATCTCCTGAAGAGTTGTACGATGCTCGAATAAAACCTAAGGACTTGCTGACAATCACAGTGAATACATTCGATAAAGAGGCTTCTCTTCCGTTCAACTTGGTCTATCCAACAGGTTCGGCTAACGTGGTGAACGGAACTAGCAATGAGACGGCTATTCAGAAATATTTGGTCGACAACGAAGGGTATATCGATTTCCCTGTCTTGGGTAAGATCAAAGTGGCAGACCTCACTAAAAATGAGGTGGAGAGTTCTATCAAAGAGAAACTAAAACCTTATTTGAAGGAGACTCCTGTCGTGATTGTTAGAATGGTGAATTATAAAATCTCTGTCATCGGTGAAGTGAATAGACCGAACACCTATACCATCACTAATGAGAAGGTGAATGTGTTGGAAGCCTTGGCCTTGGCTGGAGATCTTACAATCTATGGAAAACGTGATAATGTGAAGCTGATGAGAGAATCATCAGATGGAAAACGTGTGGTCATAACACTGGATCTCACGGATAAGAATCTGATCAATTCTCCCTATTTCTATTTACAGCAAAATGATGTTTTGTATGTTGAACCGAACAAGACAAAAATGAGGAATAGTCGCTATAGCGCACTGACAGGACAGGTTCTCTCAGGAGTCTCCGTCTTGGTCTCTGTGGTGAGTTTAGTGGTGACGTTAAGTAAATAATAGATTGCTTGTATAATGGATAAGAATAATGAAAAATATAAGACGTACGGCACTGATGAAGAGGTGGATTTGAAAGAATATCTCTTTTATTTCCTTGCTCATTGGAAAGAGTTCGTCATTTCATTGGGTGTCTGTTTGGTTGCTGCTATATTATATCTGTATTGTGTAATGCCTATTTATCAGGTGACGGCCACTATCATGGTGCGCGATGAGAAACGTGGTGGTGACTTTATGACAGAGCTTTCTGTTTTTGATGGAATCAATGCAATGACCAATTCTAACACGGATAATGAGGTGGAGGTTTTGCGCTCGAAAACATTGATTAAAAATGTGATTTATACAACACAAATTTATAAGGACTATTTAGGAAAGAAAACAGTCAAATCGGTCGATTTGTTTAGTAATTCACCTATCTATTTGGCAGATTCCTTGTTCGATGTGAAAAACTTTAAGGAAGCTTATCTGCTGAATGTAGAGGTGGAGTCTGAATCGGAGTTTAGAGTCCGTGTTACTTACAAGGAGGAGGAGATCTTCGATTCCATTTATACCTCTTGTCCGATGGTGATTCCTACACCTGACGGACCTTTGGAACTGATTTGCAATGATTTTGATGATATGATGGAATATGATGAGTTTGAGATTTCCATCACACCTCCTGTGCAGTTGGCACGTACCTATCTGAAAAATCTGAATATACAGACTGTGAGCAAGAACTCTTCTGTCGTTAATTTGAAGTTAAACACGACGAATGTAGATAGAGGTATCGTGTTTCTAAACTCGTTGATTTCTCTTTATAATGTTTCGGCTATAGAAGAGAAAAACGAGGTGGCAGCCAAAACGGCGGAGTTTATCAATGATCGTGTTGTTATGTTGTCGAAGGAGTTGGGCGATACGGAGAAGAATTTGGAGAAGTACAAGAAAAAGGAAGGTTTGACAGATTTGCCGTCTAATGCGCAGTTGTATGTCCATCAAGGTGCGGAATATGAGCAGAAACGTGTGGAGAACGAGACACAGTTGAATCTGGTTCGCTCTTTGAAGAATTACTTGAATGATGAAAATAACCGCGGCTCTGTGATTCCAGCCAATGTGGGATTGACGGATGCTGGATTGGTGAGTCAAATCAATCAATACAATAATTTGTTGTTGTCTAGAAATCGCTTGATGCGTTCTACTTCAGAGAACAACCCTGTCGTTCTGCAACAGACATCGCAGATAGAGGGCTTGTATGATAACATACGTCTTTTGGTGATGAATGCGGAGGAGGGACTGAAAATAACGCAGTCGGATTTGAGAAAACAGTATGACAAGTACCGTGGATTAATCTTCAACATCCCCACGCAAGAGCGACTCTCTGTCGAGATTGAACGTGAACGTCAGATACAACAACAATTGTTCTTGATGTTATTGCAGAAAAGAGAAGAGAATGCGTTGGCAATGGCTGCAACGGTCAATAAGGCTAAGGTAGTCGAGGAGTGTTTGGCAGAACCCAAACCGATAGAACCTAAAAAGAGCATCGTCTTTTTATTCGCTTTCTTCTTGGCTATGATTGTTGCTTCGACAATTGTTCTTCTGAAAAAGTATTTCAATGTGAAGATAGCCAACTCAAGCGATTTGGAGCGTGATTCGTTGACAAAATTGCCTATCCTGGTGGATATGCCGTTTTTCCGTGATGATTTGGATGAAAAAGAGTTGGAACGTCAGAAAGTGGAGGCTTTCCGTCACTTGCGTACCAATATGCAGTTTATGCTAAGGGAGAAAGATGACAAGGTGATTTTGTTTACAAGCTTTGTGGCGAATGAAGGAAAAACATTTGTTTCGGCTAATACCGCTATTTCGTTTGCTTCGCTCGACAAGAAAGTGGTTGTGGTGGGTGCCGATATACGTAATCCAGAATTGACCAACTTCTTTGGGGAAAATGATAAAAAAGGATTGTCTACGTATCTCTCGTCGGACAATGTTTCGGTCGACTCATTGATAAAACCTACTAAATATCCTCATTTGGATTTTATTACGGCGGGTCCTGTGCCACCTAATTCCACCGAATTGCTCTCTTTGCCACGGTGGGATAAATTGATAGAGGAATTGAAAAAACGATATGACTATGTCTTGATCGATTCTGCTCCAGTGGCTATTGTCTCCGATACCTTGGTGTTGGGTAGGGTGGCAGACCTGACATTATTCATCTTCCGAGCCAATTCATCGAATAAGAATTGGTTTAACAGCATTAACAAATTAGCAGAAATGAATCGTTTGAATAACGTTGCCATAGCGGTCAACTGTGTAGTCTCAAACAAAGGTGTTTTGGGATATGGATCAAAGAGCTATGGCTACGGTTATGGTTACGGTTATGGCTATGGATACGGTTATGGATATGGCTACGGAGACTATTCTGGTGTGAACAAAAAACTAAATAAGAAAAAAAATAGGTAAATGCACCTACTTTTTGTAATTTTGCATTCCCAAAGTTTGGTTTTCTATGCTTTGTGTTGTTCCTGCTAAAATTTTTTAGTTGGAATAAGTTGAATATGAATGAATTAATTGGGAAAAAGAATTGTTTTCCCTTAAATGTAATCATAGAGGTATGAGCGATCAACGGTACAATCTTCGTGGAGTGTCCGCCAGTAAGGAGGATGTCCATAATGCGATTAAAAACATCGACAAAGGTATTTATCCTAAAGCTTTCTGTAAGATTATTCCTGATATTTTAGGAGGTGATCCTGAATATTGCAATATCATGCATGCGGATGGTGCGGGTACGAAGTCATCATTAGCATATATATATTGGAAAGAGACGGGTGATTTGTCGGTTTGGAAAGGTATCGCCCAAGATTCGTTGATTATGAATATAGATGATTTGTTGTGTGTGGGTGCTACTGACAATATTTTGGTTTCATCTACCATTGGTCGCAACAAATTATTGGTTCCAGGAGAAGTGATTTCAGCCATCATCAATAGTACGGATGAACTTTTGGCAGAATTGCGTGAAATGGGAATCGGTGTTTATGCAACAGGAGGAGAGACGGCTGATGTAGGAGATTTGGTTCGTACCATCATTGTGGATAGTACAGTTTCCTGTCGTATGAAACGTTCGGATGTGATTGATAATGCAAATATACAGGCTGGCGATGTGATTGTGGGTCTTTCTTCATACGGACAAGCCACCTACGAAAAGGAGTATAACGGCGGTATGGGTAGCAATGGATTGACATCTGCTCGTCACGACGTTTTCGCTAAATATTTGGCAAAGAAATATCCAGAGAGTTTTGATGCAGCTGTACCAGATGAGTTGGTTTATTCGGGTCAGTTAAAGTTGACGGATGCTGTAGCCAACTGTCCTGTAAATGCTGGTAAGATGGTATTGTCGCCAACACGTACATACGCACCTATAATAAAAAAGGTGTTGGATGAGTTGAGACCGTTCATTCATGGAATGATCCATTGCTCAGGCGGTGCACAGACCAAGGTGCTTCACTTTGTGGAGAATGTGAAGATTACGAAGAATAACATGTTCCCAATACCACCATTGTTCAAGACCATTCAAGAACAATCGGGTACGGATTGGAGCGAGATGTATAAGGTCTTCAATATGGGTCATCGATTTGAGATCTATTTGCCAAAGGAGAAGGCAGAGGATGTTATCCGTATCTCTAAGTCGTTTGGCGTTGATGCTCAGATTGTCGGTTTTGTTGAGGCTTCGGATAAGACACAACTGGTTATTGAGAGCGAGATGGGTAGATTCGAATATTAAGAACCATAGCAAAAGGAAAATTTAATTTTAATAATAAATAAAATGACAAACGTAGTAATTTTTGGTGCTCCTGGTTCAGGGAAAGGAACTCAGAGCGAGAATATCATCAAGAAGTATGGTTTCAAACACTTCTCAACAGGAGATATCTTAAGAAAGCAAATCGCAGACCAAACAGAGTTGGGTAAGATTGCTAAGACATTTATCGATGAAGGTAAATTGGTGACTGACGAGTTGATCATCAACATGTTGGATGCTGAATTAGAGTCTGTTGAAGGTGCAGAAGGTGTTATCTTCGATGGTTTCCCACGTACATACGCTCAAGCAGAAGCATTGAAGATGATGTTGAACAAACGTGGTACTGACGTTGCTGTTATGTTGAATATTCAAGTAAACGAAGAGGAGTTAATCAAACGTCTTTTGGAAAGAGGTAAAACATCCGGACGTTCAGATGACAACTTGGAGACAATCACAAAGAGAATCAAAACATACAACGAGCAAACAACTCCAGTAATTGATTTCTACAAGAAGGAAGGTACTTGCGTAGATATCAAGGGTGTTGGTTCTATCGACGAGATTTTTGCATCTATCTCTAAAGCTATTGATGCAGTTCGTTAAGACTATTTAAAGTAAAGGTCTATAATTCGTCAGACAAGAGTTTTACGATTTTTAGATTTAACTAAAATCCATAAAAAAAAGGTGATGTTTTCGCATCACCTTTTTTGTGTTATATCTACAACTATTAGTTGTTTTCTGGACGAAGTTTTCTAACAACAGCACCAGCGCGCCACATTTCGCTATCACGAAGAGCAGCCAACTCTTTCTCCAATCCTGCACGATAGTCAGGTTTAGAGTTAGAATCGATAGAGATTTGAGCCTCTTGACCAGTGATAACTGAGTGATACAATTTTTGCATAACTGGTTTGATAGCATCATGGAAAGGACCCATCCAATCCAAAGCACCACGTTGAGCTGTAGTAGAACAGTTGGCATACATCCAATCCATTCCGTTCTCTCCGAATAGAGGGCCAAGAGATTGAGTCAACTCTTCAACCGTTTCGTTGAAAGCCTCTGAAGGAGAGTGTCCGTTCTCACGAAGCACTTCATATTGAGCCAATAGCAATCCTTGGATAGCACCCATCAAAGAACCACGTTCTCCGGTTAAGTCGGAAGTAGCCTCTTTAGTGAAGGTGGTTTCAAACAAGTAACCAGAACCAACACCGATACCAAGTGCGATTACTTTTTCCCATGCATGTCCTGTTGCATCTTGATAGATAGCGTAAGATGAATTCAATCCACGTCCTTGTACGAACATACGACGAAGAGAAGTTCCAGATCCCTTAGGAGCGATCATGATAACATCTACATCTTTAGGAGGGACGATACCTGTGCGGTCGTTCCATGTGATGGCAAATCCATGAGAGAAATATAATGTTTTGCCTGGTGTAAGATATTTCTTAATTGTTGGCCAACACTCAATTTGAGCGGCATCCGATAAAAGAAGTTGGATGATGGTGGCTCTTTTACAAGCTTCTTCAATGCTGAATAATGTTTCTCCTGGCACCCATCCGTCTGCAATTGCTTTCTCAAATGTTTTTCCTTGACGTTGACCCACAATCACGTTGAAGCCATTGTCACGTAGATTCATAGACTGTCCAGGACCTTGCACACCATAACCAATGACGGCAATAGTCTCGTTTTTCAAAACTTCACGAGCTTTCTCTAATGGAAATTCTTCGCGGGTAACGACGTTCTCGATAACACCGCCAAAATTCATTTCTGCCATTTCGTTTTCTTTTTTACATTTGGGGTATCTTCACCCCGATTATTACTAATTTTTCAAATGGAGTTCTGTATATCCATCTGTTTTTTAATTGTGCAAATTTACTATTTTTTATATTTAAATTCCTTAAAATGGAATACTTTTATTGAAAATATACCTTTTCTGTCTTTCCCTTTTTGCTTAACTTTGTCGAAATCAATTACGGTGTCCTTTAGATAATCACCGTTTAAACAAAAATTAGTATGAATTGTGTACTTATTTGTGCATGACGAGATTTGAATAAATATTTAAAACATGAAAAAAAATAGATTTTTGGTGGGATTGTTTTCCCTTGCTTTTTCTGGTTCCGTATTTGCTCAGGGCTTGGAACCAATCGCCATGGATACGGCATTGCGTTATGGTATTCTAGAAAATGGATTGACCTATTACATTCGTCATAATGATGTAGTGCCTGATAGAGCAGATTTTTATATTGTGCAGAATGTGGGCGCTATTTTGGAGGAGGATAACCAAAATGGATTGGCTCACTTCTTGGAACACATGGCGTTTAATGGAACGAAAAACTTCCCTGGAAAACAGATTATCAATTATATGGAGTCCATAGGTGTTCAGTTTGGTAATAATATTAATGCGTATACCTCTTTGGATGAAACGGTTTATAATTTGAAATCTGTTCCTACAATTCGTGAGAGCATTGTCGATACGGCTTTGTTGGTGCTCCATGATTGGTCTGGTTTTATCTCGTTGGAAGGTCCTGAGATTGACAAGGAGCGGGGAGTGATCCGTGAGGAGTGGCGTACGCGCATGAATGCCAATCGTCGCATTTGGAAGGCTTCCTTACCAATTTTATACCCTAATTCACAATATTCAAAACGTGATGTGATAGGCGATACCGCCATCATTAACAATTTTGCGCATGATACGTTGCGTGCTTACTATCATCGTTGGTATCGACCTGATTTGCAGGCTATTGTTATTGTCGGTGATGTGGATGTGAATCGCGTGGAAAACAAGATAAAGGAGATGTGGAGGGATATTCCTAAGAGAGTGAATCCTGATGTCCGCAAAACATATCCTGTCTATCCGAATGAAAAACCAATCATTGCCGTTTTGACCGATGAGGAGGCTAAGACTTCGAGAGTGGAGATCAAATACCGTCATGAACCAATGCCTGATCGTGTGAAGGCAAGCATGGTCGGTTATATGATGTTGTTGACGTATAACCTTATTGAAAACATGGTAAGTGATCGCTTGGATGAGATGGCTGCCAAGGCAGATGCTCCATTTGCTGCTGGATATGTGGGTTACGGAGAAGAGGTGCGTCCGATAGATGCCTTTACTCTTATCGCAGTCCCTAATGAGGGAAAAGAAGAACTGGCTTTTGAGGCTTTGTTGATGGAAGCAGAACGCATTAATCGCTATGGCTTCTCTCAGTCTGAGCTAGATCGCGCTAAACTCAATCTGTTAACGAGTTATCAGAAAGCATACAACGAGAGAGCCAAGACGAAAAACGGCTCTTATGTAAATGAATATGTGCGTAATTTCTTGGATTTCTCTCCAGTACCTGGTATCGAATGGGAGTATGAACATTCTAAGGAAATCATGTCTATGCTCACACTCGACATGGTGAATGAGGTGGCTAAGAAATTTGTCACAGATCGTAATCAAGTGGTGGAGATGTCGGGACCTAAGAAAGAATCTGTTAAGTTCCCATCTGAGACTCGTATTCTTGAAATGTTGACGAATATGAAGAGCATGGATGTGAAACCATATGAGGAGAAGGTGATAGATACTAAGTTGATTGATGCTAAATTGAAAGCTCAAAAGGTGAAGAAGGTCTCTCAATGTCCAGCAATTGCAGGTGTGACAGAGTGGGTGTTGGGCAATGGAATGCGTGTGATTATTCAGCCAACACAGTTGAAGGAGGATGAGATTCTCATCTATGGATTCAGTAAGGGTGGAACATCTAAAGTCTCCAATGCAGAGGATTTGGTCTCTGCTAGTTTGTGTTCTTCCATTGCATCAAACAATGGTATGGGTAAGTTTAATCAAACCGATTTGTCAAAGGCCCTTGCTGGAAAATATGTTAGCTTACGCTCTTCTGTAGGTACTTACGATGAGAGTTTCTCTGGTAATTCGACCGTGAAAGATTTTGAGACATTGTTGCAGTTGGTATATCTGACCTTTAAGGGTACTCGTAAGGATGATGAGAGCTATGCAGCTTTGATAAACCAATATCGTGCCGTATTGGCAAATGCGGATAAAGATCCAAATAGAGCTTTCCAAGATACGATTAGAAACGTTGTGAACAACTATCACCCAAGAAGCTTCTCCATTGATCTGAAACGCTTGGAAGAGGTGTCTCAAGAGAAAGCATTGAAGATTTATGATGATCGATTTGAAGATCCGAAAGATTTCATTGTATACTTGGTGGGTAATTTGAATTTGGATTCTATTCGTCCTGCAGTAGAGACCTACTTAGGAGGCATTCCACAACAAAAGAAGATGAAGGAAGAGGATTGGACAGATTTGGGCGTTCGTGTACCTAAGGGTAAGATTATCAATCGATTTGAAAGAGAAATGCAGGTGAACAAGACATCTAATTATGTGTTGTTCTCGGGCGACTTTGAATTCACGTTAAAAAACAGACTTACCTTGCAGTTGATTGCTGATATCTTGGATATACGTTACTTGGAGTCGATGCGTGAAGATGAGGGAGGAACATACGGTGTGAGCGTAAGATCATCGTTGAGCAATATTCCAGTTAATAGAGGTTCATTACAGATGACCTTTGATACAGATCCTAAGTTGGAGGAGAAGTTAATGACTTTGATTCATGAGGAGATAGAGAAACTGATAGCAGAGGGACCTATTGACAGTGATTATAATAAGGTGAAGGAAAATCTTCGGAACAAGTATACAGAGAATCAAAAAGAGAACAAATGGGTTTTGAATGCATTGGTCTCCTATTATAAAGATGGCTTTGATCTTCGTAAGGATTACATATCTGTATTGAATTCCATTACCAAGGAGGATATTCAACGAGTATTGAAGAGTCTGATAGAACAAGGAAACGAGATTAAAGTGATCATGGCGGCTAAGCAATGATTAAATCCTTCTATAGCTATATCTCCATTTCGGTATGGGATATGCTACAATAAAACAAAGTAAAGACGACCATCTCTATATCAACACGGAGATGGTCGTCAAACTAATAGGGGAATTGTTCAAAAAATGTATATTTGCAAATTAACAGACCAAAGAGAGAATTATGATAAAGCCATCATCCAAGGTTTGTGACCACGAAAAATAAAAGAATATGAAAAGTTTTATCAGTATGGCTATTGCAGCCATTGCCGTCCTTCTTGTGATGGAGGGATGCAAGAATAGCAATGTTAATATCCGTCAGATGGTAGGTACAATGGATGTGCCTGTGCCTTCCGACGTGATGCCCGACAGTATTCAGAAAGCTTTAAACAAGGCATCGCGGTTTCACAACCACTCTCTGATGAGTGACGAGGCGAACGAAATCTCCATTGAGTCCATCGACGTACTGACGCAGGAGAATTCATCCGAGGAGTTTTCCACGCAGGGCTATGGCATTGTTATCACCAAGGGTGCCCAATCTGTCACATTCATCAACATGCGCAATACACGCCAACCGATGGCAAAGTATAATGCCCAGACGGGTGACTTGTGGCTCACAACAAGTGCCATGGAGGGTACGGGCGTGCATGTCGATTGGCTTCATCAGATACGTTTCGGCGAGAACGAGTTGGCGTATGTGAAAACTGAGGTTAATCCCTACGGTGTGCAACAGGAATTATTGAATCGAATGCACTATACCATTGAGGGCGAAACCATTACGCTTTACGACGGCGATAAGCAGTTGGCGACCGTCACCAATACCGTTACGGATATGGGTGGCTTCGACAACGAGCAGCCCTTGTGGATTGGCGAACAACTGTACTATGACGTGAGCTGTGATGAACCGCAGGTTGTTTTCGTTCCTGGCGTGAAATACACCACAGGCCTTGTACTGACCTATGATGACATGCCGGAGTTGACGGCTCCTTTTACGATTGACGAAAATGGAATGTTCACCATTCATGAAATCTCAGTAAGGAGAGAATGAAACATTCTGACACAGTAATAAAGACTTATCGATGGAAGTAAAAAGATAAATCATAGATAGTTAAAGTATGACAAACGTAAAGTTCATTACAATTGCAACTTTTTTAGTAAGTTTCTTGCTATGCTCATGCGGTAATAGCAGGAAAGAGACTGAGAAGAATTCCAATCCGCAGATAGAAGCTAATGACTCTCTCAGTGTGGATAGTTCAGTTAGCGAGATTACGTCAGAGATGGCATTTGAGGGAGTAAACAACTACTGCCATCAAGAATATGATTGGAGCATTGCTGAGGAGAATCCTGACATCATGACTGTTACGATGGGAGAGGAATCGGGAACGGAATATCAGGTGGTTTTCCGAAGCTACACAGGTGCTTTGGTACATTTCTATGTGGACAAGAAAACGGGAAAGACGAGGATGTTTGAGTCTGTTCCTTCAATGAATATCAAGGAGGAGAAGGGTAGCATTGACCTGCATAACTATCTTGGCAAGGGTATGGACTTGAAGACTACAACCTCAAATAAAGAATCTTCAGAGACCAAGTGTTTTGCTATACAATAACTTAATGATCCATGTCTATGGATATACCATAGAGAATTGCATATATTTCGACGCATACGATATCGGAACCCGGACATACGGACGATTATCAATAGTGACAGCTGATGAAATAGAAAAATACATCAGCCGAAACTTAATAGACGATATAAAATCCTTTAGTGGTTCATTCCGCCCATTCGTGTGTGAGGAATATGAGGAAGTGTTTGAAAAATATTTTTCCGACAGGAATCTCGATTTTATAGAAGAAACGAATATCAATACAAATTCCACAGTACATACAGTACATAAAGAGAGGGTAGTATTCAACATTATAGATTCATTTTACTGGAAGATTGATGATGAACTGATCGGATTCGACATGCTCAACGACAATCCGTTTGATCCCGACAAGAATAGAATCAAGTATCGATATGCAAAAAAGTTCAGCGTTTTATGGTCACACAACGAAGTCGAACACGAAATTAGTGACCTCGATAATTTTGCAGGGGATGAATACAACTGTTTGCTTGGAGCAGTTCCGTCAATCACCTTGCAAAAAATAGTTGTATTATACCGGTTCAACCCTAAATATCGAAACGGGTGTAATGCACTAATATACAATGCGGATGGGACCATATGCACACAACTAAACAAACCCAAGGAACTACTATCTGATATGGGAAGAAAAAACAATCCATTTCTGATGGATGACAAGACGCTTGAATATTACGAATGTGGATGGAAAAGGAACAAAGACGGGAACCTTGTCGTGTGTGTTCGCATAGTTTTTAATCAGGAATGGTGGGAGGATAGAGAATTGGACATGGACACTGGAAAATTAAAAGGTTTATTAGGCGATGGAAGGTTGTGAATATTGTGGATTTAATAGCATCAAAA
The DNA here is from genome assembly GCA_017430235.1 of Paludibacteraceae bacterium. Classification (GTDB taxonomy): domain Bacteria; phylum Bacteroidota; class Bacteroidia; order Bacteroidales; family Paludibacteraceae; genus UBA1181. The sequence goes on from JAFRNH010000006.1 coordinate 17,590, forward strand.
AACGTTTGCCAGAATTCTGACAAACGTTTTTTTGATTAAGGTGGGTTCTGTTTTTTAGAATTTAAAACCTAAGAACAGACGTAAGTTGTTCATGTTATATTTCGCTATCATCGAACTATTATAGTCATCTTTTTCCCATATAAGATAATCCGGTTTTGTTATATTGTATTCAAGTCCTGCTTGGAATTTTTTATAGCGGAATGCAGCTCCAAAGTAATGAGAGAACTTATAATAAATTCTGTTATGCCATTCATTTTCAACGAAATCAGAGCCCATGTGAGTTAGATAATCACTGCTATAGGTATAATTAGTAATAGCGTTTACCATGGTCGGAACAATGTTGTAATAAGCGTCAATGGCCATTTTGTCATTTATGTAGAATGTACCAATGACACCTGGTCCACCTATACCGATTTTTACATAGTCTTTTTCCTCTACAACCCCATAAACACCCTTTTTGTATTCTTCGGTGTTCCATGATTTATGGGTGTATGCGAAATCCAACCAACGGGCATGAATACCGATACCAAACTTACCTGGATTGGCAAGATACCAACGATTAGCTAAAGTGAAACCCAATTCGGGAGTCTTGCGCAATCCAGGTTGCTCTGGCGCATCATACTTAGCTTTATTGCCATATCGATCCTCTGTACTTTGTAATGTTCCGTATTTATCACTTGAAAATCCAGCAAATAGTTTGATTTCAAACCCATTGTCGTCCCCTTGCTCCCCTGCGAACATGTTGAAACTTAACAATGCTGCAGATATTAAAAAAAATAATTTTTTCATACTCTAAATAATCTTTATGAGTCCCACTTTACATATTCTTACTTCGGGGCGAGAACTCTAAACCCTTTCAGTAATGTTTATTCATAAAAATTAAGTAGTGCTAGCAGTTTAATTTCTATCCATATAACGATAATTATTGTTAAATTGTATATGCCTGTCGTTAGAAACAGATTAAATTTAAGGGAAATATATTGAGAAAATACGAAAGAAATCGTATCTAAAAAACATAGAAAATAACAGATTATCAGGCTGATTAATGTTTCTTTTTCATGGACTGTTCTATAAAGTTATTTCGAGGAATTTTTTTTGTAGAGACGCGGCGTGCCACGTCTTTATGGTCGAGATGCGGCGTACCACGTCTCTACAGTAGGACCGTTCCATGTCATTTAGACACAAAAAAAACGTTTGCCAGAATTCTGACAAACGTTTTTTATTAGGATTGCTCCTTGTGTATTTTTAGAATTTGAATCCTACGAATACGCGGAAGTTGTTCATGTTGTATTTTGTAACTGTAAGATCTTCAATTGTGCTTTCTCCTTCGTCGTCAGAACCCCAGTCCATACCTTTCAATTTTGCGATGTTGTATTCAACACCAACTTGGAATACACTGTAACGGAAAGCTGCACCAAAGAAGTGAGAAATACCTAAACCAAAGTTAGCTTCATCTTCTTTCTCAGTGAAACCAGAACCTTTGTAAGTTAGGTAATCGCTTTCATATTCGAATTTGTCCTTTGTAATCATCAAAGTTGGAACAAAGTTGTAGTAAGCATCAACTGCCATTTTATCGTTCAAATAGAAAGTTCCAACAACACCAGGACCGAATACACCGATGTTAACGAAGTTGTTAGTCTCTTTAGCTCCATAAACACCTTTTTTGTACTCAAACATATCCCACTCTTTGTGTGTGTATGAGAAGTCGATCCAACGAGCTTGGATACCGATTCCGAAGTTACCTGGGTCAGCTACATACCAGCGAGAACCTAAAGCCATACCTAAAGTAGGAGTTTTGTGCAATCCTGGCAATGTTATTTCTTGACCTTTTACCTCGTGACCATAGATGTTGGTCTTTAATTCTTTTGTTCCGTACTTCTCTGCACTTGCGAATCCAGCAAATAGTTTGATCTCAAACCCATTGTCGTCCCCTTGCTCACCTGCGAACATGTTTAAACTTAACAATGCTGCAGATACTAATAAAAATAATTTCTTCATACTCTAATAAAATTCTTTATGAGTTTCCTTTAATCTTTAATTTGTTTTTCTTACTCTTAGGCGGAAACTCTATCACCCTTAAGTAATTGATGCAAATTTAGATTTTTTTGTTAAATTTAACAATTATATTCGATGAAATCAGACTATTTATAGATGAATTAGAGTGTTAATGCTAAGAATGGTTTATTTTTTTCAAATAAAAGGCGGAATATTCCGTTATTTTTTGAACACTCGGTAGGTGATGAAGCAAGAGATGAAAATAGCTATGAGAACGCCTATTCCCGCATATCCACGATGTTCGAAGAACATGATGCAAAGAGGTGCTAAGATAAGTGACAATAACAATGTTATCACTAGAAATACTCCTAATTTTCGTAGAATGTTATCCATAAATTTTGATTTTGTAGGGACGTCGTGTGCGGCGTCCGTTAGATTGTATCCGATTGTCTATATCTCATTTATATCTTCCTCTATCTTTTTGTTGTAGTAGTAATATAAAACAAAGTATAATAGGGGACCTGTTAAGAATGTTAGTGGATAATTGATTGGACTTTCTTTCTCCGGAATGAAACTATAGCATTTCTTAGCATAGTTGCAGGCGGAAATGATGGATATAAAGAACATAATGATGACGGCTAATGCTGCCAACATTAATACGTTGGAATGAAATGCAGAAGAGAGAATCAGTAAAATAATGTATGTGAAATACAGTATAAGTCCGGTTGTGTTCTTTTTCCTGAATTCCTTGTAATAATTTGTGGCTTGATCTCTGTTTGATGTGGAGATCAGATTGTTATTCTTTAAGTAATCTAAGGAGAACCCTCTTTCCTGTAAAATTTTTAATGCGATTTCTTTTGTCTCTATTGAGTAGTTGTATTTTACGTAGTTCTTTACTACATCACATAACTGAGCATCTGTGAGTCCTTTTAGTCTTTCTTCCATATTATGATTTTTTTTGCAAATATATGATTTTTGCAAAAACATGAAGTACTTTTTGTTATGTAGTAACATTTTTGTGGCAGCTAAGAAAAAAATAGAGACAGAAAAATCAGCATTTTTATGAGGTGTGTAAATCGGGTTTCTGACGCTTGGAAAGTCTGTGCCATTTCACCATTCAATTTTTTCGATTGTATCATTTTTTTGAAAAAAATTCTTTTTATCTTTGCGTCAATAAATATAAGGTGAGTTCTATTGATTTGCCATATTTATTAAAAGAAATAGTATAAATTATGGGTTGATATTGAAACCCTACCTAAATTAGTTATATGAGTTACTTAAAGATTCCAAAGGGGTATAAACCGTTATTGGATGCGCGTCAAACAGAATTAGGAATTAAGAAGGTAAAAGACTTCTTTCAGGGCAGTTTGTCTGCCGAGTTAAGATTAAGGAGAGTTACGGCTCCTTTGTTTGTTTTAAAGGGTCAGGGTATCAATGACGATTTGAATGGAGTCGAAAGAGCTGTTACCTTCCCAATTAAGGATTTGGGAGATCAGCGTGCCGAGGTGGTCCACTCTTTGGCTAAGTGGAAAAGACTAATGCTCGGTGAGTATAAGATTGAACCGGGTTTTGGACTCTATACGGATATGAATGCTATCCGTTCTGACGAATCATTAGGAAATCTTCATTCATTATATGTTGACCAATGGGATTGGGAACGTACGATTAGAAAAGAGGATCGTACAATTGATTTTTTGAAAGATATTGTTTCAAGAATCTACTCCGTAATGGTTCGTACGGAATATGTGGTATATGAAATGTATCCTCAAATTAAACCTGTATTGCCTGATAAGATTACTTTTATTCATGCAGAGAAACTTCGTCAACTGTTCCCAGATAAATCACCTAAGGAACGTGAAAACTTAATCACCAAGAAATATGGTGCTGTTTTTATTATGGGCGTTGGTGGTCCGTTGGGCGATGGTGAGAAACATGACGGACGTGCTCCTGATTATGATGATTGGACAACCATCGGGGAGGATGGTTTGCCAGGTTTGAATGGTGATATCCTCGTTTGGAACGATGTGTTGGATCAGGCTATGGAACTCTCATCCATGGGTATTCGTGTGGATAAGGAGGCATTGGTACGCCAGTTGAAGATGACGGGTCAAGAGGAGCGTCTCAACTTATATTTCCACAAACGTTTGATGGAAGACTCAATTCCTTTGAGCATCGGTGGCGGTATCGGACAGTCTCGCCTTTGTATGTTCTTCCTTCGTAAGGCTCATGTTGGTGAAATCCAAGCAAGTATCTGGCCAGAAGATATGAGAGAGGAATGTAGAAAAAATAATATCCCTTTAATATAGGTGGATTCTGAAGCTTTTTTAATTTTAGATTCAATGAGAAAACGCTTTTTATCGATAGTTATTGGTTGTTTGTTTCTCTTCCCAACCTTGTGTAGTGCACAGTTTGGTGATGAAAACATTCAGAAATTGGACATGGTCACCTTTATGCTTAGTCGCTACTATGTAGATTCAACCTCTACGGAACGTTTGGCTGAATATGCGATTAAAGGTATGTTGTCTAATCTAGATCCGCATTCCTCTTATATTTCAAAGGAAGATTTGAAACGAGAGAGTGAACCATTGGAGGGTAGCTTCGATGGTATTGGTGTTGTGTTCCAAATGATGGAAGATACCTTGTTGGTTGTTCAAACAATCTCTGGTGGTCCTTCTGAAAAGGTGGGTATTATGGCTGGCGACCGAATCATCTATGTAAATGATACGACCATTGCCGGTGTTAAAATGAAGAATATTGATATTCAAAAAAGAATCCGTGGTCCGAAGGGAACTGTGGTTAAAATCAAAGTTTTACGTCGTGGCGTTAAGGATATGATTGATTTCAATATCACTCGTGATAAAATTCCTTTGTATAGTGTTGACGCTTCTTACATGATAGATAAGAAGATTGGTTACATCAAAGTGGATCGTTTCTCCAGTACCACCTTGGAAGAGTTTGAGAAGGCTCTTAAAAAGTTGAGAGCTGCTGGTATGAAAGACTTGATATTGGATCTTCAGGACAATGGTGGTGGCTATATGTCTGCTGCGATTGGTATGATTGATAACTTCTTGAATAAGGACCAGATGATCGTATATACGGAGGGACGTGCTCAACCGCGCGAAGACTACAAAGCTTCTGGAAAGAAGGATGCTTTTGATGGTCGCTTGATTGTCTTAGTGGATGAGGGATCGGCTTCTGCAAGTGAGATTGTTTCTGGTGCTATTCAGGATTGGGATAGAGGAGTGCTCGTTGGTCGTCGTACGTTTGGTAAGGGATTGGTTCAGAAGATGATGGATCTTCCTGATGGCTCTCAGATTCGTATGACCACCGCTCGTTATTATACACCTTCTGGTCGTTGCATTCAACGTCCATACAAGGATAATATCAAAGAGTATCGAAACGATCTTATCGAACGTTACAATCATGGTGAATTGATGCATGAGGATAGCATCACATTCCCTGATTCGTTGAAGTATTATACACTTAATCTGAAGCGTCCTATTTATGGAGGTGGTGGTATCATGCCAGATTTGTTCGTTCCTCTTGATACTGTCAAATATACGAAGTATCATCGTTCGTTGGTGGCAAAAGGGGTTGTCAATAAGTTCATCATGAACTATATTGAAAAGAACAGAACTCAATTGAATGCTACTTATCCAACTGCTAATTTGTCTGATGCCAAGAAACAAGAGTCTTTTGTTAAATTCATGAACGAGTTTAATATTACGGATGAGGATATTGCTAAATTGGTAGAAGATGGAGAAAAAGAGGAAGTGAAGAAGGATGAAGAGCAATTGAAAAACTCGAAAGAGTTGATCAAGAAACAGGTGAAGGCAAATATCGCTCGTGATATGTGGGGCTCTAATGAGTATTTCCAAATTATGAACACGGAAAACGATATTTATAACAAAGCGATAGAGGTACTTTCTTCTCCTAAGAATTATACAAATGCTTTGAATAGAAAGAGAAAATAAAGGAACTTCCTTTATCCCTTGATTGCATTCGCTCATGGTTATGAAACGTACATGATTGTACGTAATCACCATGGGCGAATGCTTTTTTGTTGGTACAATGATTGTATGTATGCACTCCAAGTGCGAGTGCAATTGCTTCTATCTAAGGCGAATCAGTTTCCTCCATTCGTAGGGCTTTCGCATCTTTAGATAATAGAGGTTGTTTTCATGAAAATAGGCTTCTCGTTCAAATGATAAATTTCGATAGGCTAATAGTGCATTCTTATAATATATAAGCTTCACAATCCATTCAATCAGATAAAAGAGATAAAAGAAGATAATCAACATCTCCAACATCTGGCGGGTGTGGATTCGTTCGTGATTGATGTCTTCTTTCGACATATACAGACCCTTTCGCACGAAAATGATCCCAAAGAGATTGATGGCTTTGAATCCTTTGGTGGGTAATATTTTATTGTGGATGAGTTTCATGTCTGATCTGTTTTTCTATTTCTTTTTGTATCTCTTCTCGTGCAATCTTCCCATTCGATGTTAGAGGAATATGCTCCACATAGAGAATCTTCTTGGGTTGCCAATATTTGGGTAGACGAGCGATCTCCTTTTGTAGTATGGAAAGATCTTTTTGTGTGGTCAGTAAGACAATGATTTGTCCGAATTTCTCATCTGGATAACTGCCAATGGCCATCTCTTGTTGGTTGTGCCCCAACGCTTTCTCCACCTCTTCTATCTGTATCTTTATACCGCCACTGTTGATGACATTGTCTTTCCTTCCTGTGATCTTAAAATCCCCCTGTTCGTTGATGATGGCCATGTCGTTGGTGATCAACTCGTTCTCGCATAGCATAGGTGCACTGATGCATAGACATCCTTCTTCATTCACTCGTATTTGTATGCCGTATAGGGGGGTATACCATTCTGATGCATTCTTTCCGCTGATGGCTCTTAATGCGATGTGAGAAAGGGTCTCTGTCATGCCGTAGGATGACCAAATGGCATTGGGAAAGTCTCGCAGTTCCTCTTCCATTGCTGGTGAAATGGCACCTCCTCCGATGATGACGTTTCGGATCTCCTTCAGTTTCTCCCGTTCCCGCTCTACTTGAAGGGTGTTGTAAATCTGCAAGGGAACCATGGCTGCAAAGTCTATCTTCTCTTCGATGGTTGCCAGTGGATGTCCGCTTGGATTTTC
>JAFRNH010000029.1 GCA_017430235.1 Paludibacteraceae bacterium
TAACCATGCTTGTGCTTGATCGCAATCTGGACAATGAGATCGAAGCAGTGTATGAAAGCGAGTTGTATGGTACTGACTTGTTCAATTGTAATATATCTGAACTGATAATCAGCGGGGGTATTGGATGGCAAAGACAACTCATTAATAAAAAAACATCTTTAAGTTTCTTCACTTTCCAACCTAATGGAACGGCTTCTATTTTAGTTTGCTTCTCCATCATTCCTTATTTTGTAACCTATAAAACTCCTTCTGCTGTTCTATTTCTCGTCTTAGTTCCTCTTGGGTGGGCATATAAGTGAGATATTTGGCGGCATAAAGTTGGTCGTTCCCATTGAGGACGGAATAATGAGCGACATCCTCGTCGGTGTCAGCACAAAGCAACAAGCCGATAGTGGGGTTATGACCCTCGGGACGCACCAATTCATCATACATCTTGACATACATATCCATCTGTCCCACATCTTGATAGCACAACTTCTTCGTTTTCAAATCAATGAGAACAAAGCAACGCAGATGATAGTTGTAGAACACCAAATCGATATAGTAATCCTCTTTCTCGGTATGTATGTGCTTTTGACGATCAACAAATGCGAATTCTTTGCCCAATTCCATAAGGAATGGAATAAGATGATCTATAATGCTCTGTTCCAAACTGCTTTCCGTATAATCCGTATTGTTCTTGAAACCCAGAAACTCAGCTACGACAGGATTCTTCAAGTATTCCAGTTTGTCTTGCAAAGGCTTAGTCAACTTCTGCATTTCGTCATGCACTACTGCCTTATCATGCGACTGAAGGAGACGATAATAGTATTGTGACGAGATATTACGCTGCAAGGTGCGAGTGCTCCACATTTCGTTGGCAGCCTCGTTCTCGTACCAGGCGCGAGCTTCGGCGTTGGATTCCTGCAGGATGATGCGGTAGTGAGTCCAAGACAACCGAATAGTTGATTGTGAACGCAGCGCGTTCATAATGTTGGAAACTGGTTCTTCGTCAGATTTTCCACTCACTGCGTGGAAAATCTTCTCAGTATCATTTTCCAAAGAAATTCCACTCACTGCGTGGAAAAAGTCGGGCTAATATTGGTAAAAGCTCACATAATTGTAAAGATTAGTTTTGGTAAAACCTTCTCCATAGCGGTTGGTAAGAAATGCAGCCAAAGCTTTCACCACCTGCTCACCATACTCCGCCCGTTTGTCATTGAGCACTTCGTGCTGAATACGCATCCCGAGCAACCAGTTGCGCTTGATGAGTATTTCGTTCACTGCGCGGTAGGCCACCAACTGTGCCTGCTCAATTATGGCACAGGCATCCTGAAACAGTCCTTGGCTTGAAACGAGCATTTCCTCATTTTTTTCACTATGTTTCTCCATTTCCATCATTGTTCTTTGTCAATTGTTTTCAGCAACTCCTCTAAATCCTTCTCCACTGTTGTCTCTGTTTGCATCGCTGCTTTGAAATCAGCAATGGCTTGTTTCAAATCAATCTGCTCTTCCGGTTCAAACGTATCAACATAGCGAGAATAGTATCTGAATACTGTGCAAAATTATTCGTATGTTATTATTAAAGATATGAACAACTGCATCACAAAATTCATAAAAATTCTTGAGCTTTACAAGTAGTTTGTTAGAAATCAAGTGGAAAAAAGACAGAAAATGGAACTGTTAAGTTGAGTTATAAAAAATAGGGACAGTGAATACACTGTCCCTACAAAATATATTAGCATAAATCAATATCTAAACGCTATCGATCCAGAGAATGAGATACTTCTGAATCCAGGAACATCGGGTCTGCCACTGATGTTGATGCATCCGATTTCTGCGTTCAACTTAATCATTGCGTGACGAAGGAAGATGACACGAATGCCCAAATCCATACCAAAATCAAAACGACTCAACAGATTCTGTTCTGGGTCTTCGTTCTTGAATGGATCGTACTCCAAGGTACGGGTTCCATGTAGTTGTAAGTAATTATCGGATGATTCGGTATAACTTCCTGCTATTCCGACAGAGAAAAATGGTCCTCCTGCAAATTGAATACCATTCTTTTTGCCAATTGGCAGGTTGTAGGAGAAGTCAATAGGAACAACAATATGCAATGAGTTCATATCGATTGTCTGTGTGGTCATATCCACCTCCATCTCTTGAATGTATCCTCTGTTTTCACAAAGTACGGATGGCAGGAAGGAGACGCTTGAATAGTGAATAGGAATATCTGCTCCTATACCACCACGATAGCCTAACTTATAATCAACATGCCTCGTTATCACTTTGTTATAGGAAGCTCCGGCTTCCACCCAATAGTGGTATCCATCAAACACGGTGAAAGGCGTAAACGGACTCAACTGCGCATTGGCTGATAGTGCCAAAAATGAGATTATCAATGAAATAAATATCTTTTTCATGTTTCCTTATTTTTCAATATACAAAAATCTGACTCTTGATTGAATGGCAAATTTAACTTTTTTTTATAATAATCGGACTTTTTTCTGGAAATAATCATTGGATATCTCCATAAAATGCGACAATTCATTCTTCTACTAATTCGCCTATAAGGGTGGCTGAGGTGGATGACATAATTTTCACCTTCACAAAATCACCTACTTTATGTCCCCCTTTTGGAAAGACAACCATCTTGTTTTGTGGCGTACGTCCGCATAACTGCTCTCGTGAGCGTTTGGATGGTCCTTCCACCAATACTTCGAACACCTTGTTCACATCTCTTTCATTGGAGATCATGGACATCTCATTTTGAAGCGCAATCATCTCGTTGAGACGTGCGATTTTTACCTCTTCCGAGATATTGTCAGGAAGATGCTTGGAAGCGTATGTGCCAGGTCTCTCCGAATATTTAAACATAAAGGCAGAGTCGAAGACCACCTCTCTCATCAACGATAATGTCTGTTGATGGTCTTCTTCTGTTTCGTCGTGGAATCCACAGAAGAGATCGGTGGAGATGCCGCAATCTGGGATGATACGACGAATAGCAGCAATACGGTCTAAATACCATTCACGCGTATATTTGCGGTTCATGGATTTTAGTACGTTGTTACTACCCGATTGCACAGGCAAGTGGATATGATGACATATATTTTTGTAGGAGGCGATTGTCTCCAATATGTCATCGTTCATATCTTTTGGATGTGAGGTGGTGAAACGTATGCGTAAATCAGGATATGTTTCGGCAACGATCTTCAGTAAAGATGCGAAGGAAACCACCGAACCATCTTCATTTTTGAAAGCGTATGAATTTACGTTCTGACCAATCAAGATGATCTCTTTGAAATTTCTGTTTTTCAAGTCTTCGATCTCATTTAGGATACTGGAGACTTCCCTACTTCTTTCTCTACCTCTAGTGTAAGGTACGATGCAGTAGGAACAGAAGTTGTTGCACCCTCTCATGATGGAGACGAACCCCGAAATCATGTTACCACCGATTCGGGCAGGAATAATCGATTTGTAAGTCTCTGTCGTAGAGAGTTGCACATTGATGGCGGCAAGACCTTTTTCTGCAGAAGAGACTAGGTTGGGCAAATCCAGATAGGCATCTGGTCCGACCACCAAATCCACCATTTTCGTAGCAATCAGTTCATCTTTTGTCCGCTCTGCCATGCAGCCCAATAAACCAATAATAAGGTTTTTCTTCTTTTTCTTTAAGTTTTGGAAAAACTGCAATCGGGTGTGGATTTTCTGTTCAGCATTGTCGCGAATAGAGCAAGTGTTGATGAATACGGCATCCGCTTCATCCATATTGGTTGTTACATCGTAATCGATTGTTTGCATGATGGAAGCAACCACTTCACTATCCGCCACATTCATCTGGCAACCGTATGTTTCAATAAAAAGTTTCTTCGCCATTGGGTTATTTGTAAATTCACTATTTGCAGAGCTTTCCCCTCTGCATAATTTCGTGCAAAGATAATAGAAATTAGCCAATAATTTGTATATTTGCACAAAATAAAGCATAGATAAATGAGCGGATATAAAGAGAATGGCTATTGGTCGAATCGAAATGATTTCAACTCCTACAACCCTGATTTCAAGATGGTCTTGAGAACGGAAGGATTGGTTAAGAAGTATGGCGAAAGAATTGTGGCCAACAATGTTTCGATTAATGTCAAGCAAGGTGAGATTGTTGGATTACTGGGTCCTAACGGTGCTGGTAAGACCACCACTTTCTATATGACTACGGGACAGGTCGTTCCCAATGCTGGAAAAATATTCCTTAATGATGAAAATATCACTAAAAATCCAGTTTATATCCGTGCTAGAAAAGGTATTGGATACCTTGCACAAGAGGCTTCTGTATTTCGTAAAATGACGGTGGAGGACAATATCAAATCCATCCTCGAAATGACCAATTTCAGTAAGGAGTATCAGAAAGAGAAGTTGGAAAGTCTTATTTCTGAATTCAATCTGAATCATGTACGTCATAATCTTGGTGACCGTCTGTCGGGTGGTGAACGTCGTCGTACTGAGATTGCTCGTTGTCTTGCCATCGAACCGAAATTCATCATGTTGGACGAGCCTTTTGCGGGTGTCGACCCTCTTGCTGTTCAGGATATCCAAGATATCGTTTGGAAACTGAAAGAGAAAAACATCGGTATTCTTATCACTGACCATAATGTGGATGAAACATTATCCATCACCGACCGTGCCTACCTCTTGTTTGAAGGTAGAATCCTCTTCGAAGGCACTTCCGAAGATTTGGCTGCTAATCCAATCGTGCGTGAGAAATATTTGGGTAGAGACTTCGAATTAAAAAGAAGGAAAAGAGATGATGGTTTAGAAGAAACAGAGGATGATAATCTTTTAGAATCACAATTAGAAGATGAAGATACTGATAAAAAAATTCTCAAACTTTTAAATGAAAAAGGAGAGTTGACACTTCGTCAAATTAAGGATGAAATTCCTATAATACCGACTAAAGGTGATATCCTCTTCGAATTAGGTTTATTAATGGATGAGGATATTGTTTATTGTCGTGATGAGGGTGATGTCACATATTTTGGTTGTGTGAAAAAAGACGATTCCAACTCTGAAGATTCAGAAGAATCAGCTGAGAACGTAGTGTTAGAAGACGAATGATGATGCACTACCAAAAAGAGATGATGTTAGATATGGATTGTCTCAATGTTTTTTAGACCTCACCTTTAAAGTTCCATTCTTTATATCCTTTTTCCTTCGTTTCCGTATCTGAAACCATAGACGGATGGGATTCGTGCGCCAATACCCCATTGTGCAGTTGATTCTTTCGAAGCTCCCTTTGTATCTTTTAGCAATTTTCCGTAGTTGTGTGTAGTATGATTCGTCGTATGAGTTGCCTGGTGACACATGGTATATATTAGCAGGGATTACATAGACATTTTCTGATAGTTGTCGGCATAGTAGGCAATATTCGACGGCATACATGTGCCATGAATCGCAACATAGTTTTCTGAACAGGTTGATGTATTTATCTTCGTTTTTTATGATGAAGAAGCATTCGTCGACAGTTTCGCAAGGGGTTTCTTGTGTTATATTGTAGTCTGTGACCTTTATAGGTTTTTCGCCGTGGTAGATGTTGCTAATGATGTCACGTCCGTTTACACCTGCCACTCCGACGATTCCAAAATCCATTGTTTCCAGTCGGTAAAATATATTATGTAGCTCTTTTTCGTCTAGAAATTGAATATCTTGGTGTGAAAAGATGATGTATTTACCCGTACAGTTGTCGAGACCGCTTTCATAAGCGATCTTGGCGTTTGGAAACTTGTTGTTTGTGTTGTCGATGAGTTTCAGTTCGACAGATATATCCTGTTGGGAGTCCACACTCGACTGCAGACACTCTTGTAAGATCTTCCTGTTGTTGTATACTGATATGATGGTGAAGTCATTCATCTTTAGAGGAATATGAATCAGTCGGCGAACTGATCAAACATCTTTGTACTGAGGTACTTCTCTGCTCTATCTGGGAAGATCACCACGATGTTACCTTTCTCTATTTTTTCCGCTGTCTTAATGGCTGCCAACATAGCTGCACCACTACTCATACCAGCAAAGATACCCTCTTCTGCAATGATCTTACGAGCCATTGCAATGGCCTCTTCACTTTCCACCATGATTTGAACGTCAATGCGGGATGGATCATAGATGGCAGGTACGATGGCCTCTTCCATGTTTTTCAATCCTTGAATATAGTGACCTTTGATAGGATGTGCGCAAACCACTTTGATATCGGGTTTATGTTGTTTCAAGAATTTAGAGATACCCATGATAGTGCCTGATGTACCCAGGGCGCAAACCAAATAGTCTATTTTGCCCTCCATTTGGTTCCATATCTCGGTGGCTGTTCCTTCATAATGTGCTTGATAGTTAGCGGCATTAGAGAATTGGTCGGGCATGAAGTATTTGTCTGGATTCTCGTTGACTAACTTATGAGCCATGCGAATAGCTCCGTCGGTTCCCTCTTCTGCAGGGGTTAATATCACCTTACCACCGTATGAACGAATGATTTTACGACGTTCGATGGAGACGGCCGAACTCATGACGATTTCCACCTTGTAGCTCTTCACGATACCTGCGATGGCCAGACCAATACCGGTATTACCAGAGGTGGGTTCGATGATTACCTTGCCGTGCGTCAGTTTTCCTTCTTTCTCGGCTTGTTCCACCATCTGAATGGCGATACGGTCTTTGATACTACCTGTTGGGTTGAATCCTTCTACTTTGGCAAATATGTTCACATTGGGGTTGGTGCACAATCGGTTGATCTTCACCAAAGGGGTGTTTCCGATTGCCTCTAATATATTATTGCACGTCATGATTGCTTTAATTAAAATTATAGTTCACTTTCTTTTAATCGTTCTGCATTCTCGGCAACGATTAGTTTGTCAATGATTTCTTGAATATCACCACCCACTACTGCTTGTAGGTTGTAGAGGGTTAGGTTGATACGGTGGTCGGTCACACGACCTTGTGGGTAGTTGTAAGTACGAATCTTAGCTGATCTATCACCTGTTGAAACCATTGTTTTACGGCGAGCTGCGATGTCATCCACATATTTTTGATGTTCACGGTCGTAAATCATTGTACGTAGACGGGATAAGGCACGTTCTTTGTTTTTCGGTTGATCTCTGGTCTCCGTACACTCAATCAGGATCTCTTCTGAAACGCCTGTTACGGGATTTTTCCAAATATAACGCAGACGCACACCGGATTCCACCTTGTTGACATTCTGACCTCCGGCACCACCCGAACGGAAGGTATCCCATTTGATCTCACCTTCGTTGATTTGAACATCAAACTCATCGGCTTCTGGTAGTACGGCAACCGTAGCTGCTGAGGTGTGGACACGTCCTTGTGTCTCTGTCGCAGGTACACGTTGCACACGGTGTACACCCGATTCGTATTTCAATGTACCATATACATTCTCACCCGTTACGGTGAAAATAATCTCTTTATAGCCTCCTACTGTTCCTTCGCTAAATGATGAGATGGCTATACTCCACCCCTTCGTTTCGCAATATTTGGCATACATCTTAAATAGATCACCAGCAAAAAGAGCAGCTTCATCACCACCTGTTCCTCCTCTGATTTCGACAATGGCATTCTTGGCATCTTCTGGATCTGATGGGATTAAGAGAATTTTGATTCGTTCTTCCATCTCAGGTAGTTTGGGTTCATATTCTTCCAACTCCATCTTTGCCATCTCTCGCATTTCGGGGTCCGACTCAGAATCTAAAATCTCCTTTGCCTGAGCTATATTTGAAAGCGCATTCTTATACTCTTTACGCGCATTCATAATCAATTCCAAATCATGATACTCTTTGTTTAGTTTCACGTATCTCTTCATATCCGCAATCACAGCGGGATCTGTAATGAGAGTGGATATCTCCTCGAACTTATGTTCTAATCCGTCTAATCGTTCCAGTAATGAATTTTCAGCCATAAAGCTATTGTTTCTATTGCTATTTTTTTTAGGTTTTTGGGGCGGATTCTATAAATACATAGCGTAAATTTTATAGGACTCACCTTAATTTTAAAATTCGTTTCAAAGTTAGCACTTATCTGTCAGATATCGAAATCTTATTTTCAAATTGACATCTCACCATTATTATTTTTGTTATTGTAGCCAGATGTCTGTATACTCTTCATCAATCTTAAAGGAGACTGGTTTGCATTGTGTATAGAGTGCTGGACAATTCACCGCCTTGTAGTATGGACAACCTTTCTGTTTGGTTACACTGATTCCTCTCCATGGTGTGTCGTAACCAGAACTGTAGACCTCAAGGTAGAGAACGGTTCCCTTGAGACTATTGGAATCTTGGTATTTATTCACCTTATGAGAACGCACTTTGATTGTAAAGGGATGATTCACCTTGTAAGCGTTCTCGGGTGAAGCCCCCTCTAAGTAGGTTGCTACAAGAAATGGTGTGTAATAGTCGCCATATTGTGGGTTGTATCTATCCTTCAGAATTTGCTCTACAGAGGAAACATTGTTGGTGACGTTGACTATTTCAAGACAGTTCTTCCCCTCCTCTTTATCATGGTTGTAAATTTCGAATGCCATAAGTTCCAGTAGCACAGCAACCTCTGGTCTGTTACCATATTGTTCTTGTACTGCCTGCAATTCTGTTGCATTCTTAGGGAATCCACTAAACTCGATGGTCGCAGTTTCGCCTGGCTTCCAAACCTCAGGATGGATGCTTCCCTTCACGGTGACGGTGATGGGTGCTTGGGTTCCCTTCTCTAGTTGTGTGCTCATTGTTCCTATATTGGAAGAAACGGATGCTTCCTTGCTGGAAGGATTGGGTGAAATCTCTGTCATAAGGATGCCTCCCTCCACTTGGCTTGATGATGCAGACTGTTGGTTTCCGTCAGACTGCGTGCACGACATAAAAGGCAATGTACTCAATGCGATGATGAGCGTAATGGTTGGGGAAATAATACGTTTCATATATTAATTATTATCGATAGGAAATAACATCTTTTGTTGCTATTTGCAAATATAGTAATTTTTTTGATTGAAGGAGAGATAATTCTCTATCTGTGTTAATTTGGATTCGTAATTGAACCCAAGAAGATGTTTAGAGAAATCCATATTAAAAGATTACGAAAAATTCGCCTATTAATAGTAGATGTCTTATTTTTGTTGCATAAAGTATAGATGAAAAATATTATTAGATTATGAATAAAAAATTCAGAGGATTATTGATGATGGCTGTTGGGGCTTTATCATTCACGGCATGTCAGTCAGAATCTAATCAAAAACAAAAACAGGAGTCTATGAATGTTTCAGAGAAAGTAGAATGCAAGGTGGCTGTTGACACCATCATGCAAGTTGGAGAATGTCCTATTTGGGATTATCGTTATCATCGTTTGTTATGGATTGATACTAAAGGTACGTTGTGTATCTACACACCGCAAGATGGTAAAAATAGAGTAATCAAGTTGGATCGAATGATTGGTACGGTGGTTCCCTACCAGGAAGACACTGTGTTGGTGGGACTGGAAGATGGCGTGTTTGAGTTGTCGCTCTCGACGGGTGCGTTGAAGACGATAGCCGATCCTGAGGGACGCATACCGGGCAATCGATACAATGATGGAAAGTGCGATGCGAAGGGACGGTTGTGGATTGGAACGATGGACAATGATTGTACGCCATACAAAGCAGGATTCTATTGTGTGGAACCTACGGGTGCGACACGAACAATCTTGGATTCCGTTACGATTTCCAATGGTGTGATTTGGTCGCCCGATGGCAAAAAAATGTATTATCACGACACACCAACAGCAAAGGTCTCTTCTTTTGATTTTGACGAGGAGACGGGTGTGGCATCCAATCGTAAAGAGGTTATTTCACTTTCCCAAGAGATGGGTACGCCCGATGGTAATACAATAGATGAGGAAGGTATGCTATGGGTGGCTAATTGGGGAGCTGCGTGTGTGACGCGTTGGAATCCGCAGACAGGTGAATTGTTGCAGAAAATTGATGTGCCAGCGTTGAATGTGACTGCCGTTGCCTTTGGAGGTGAAGATTTGGATCAATTGTATATCACTACTGCCTCTTTGTATATGCCAGAGGACGAAGCCGGTAATTATCCAGAAGCAGGTAAAATGTTTGTTGTGAAACCTGGTGTGAAGGGAATAAAATGCAATTATTGGAAGTTGGGAAAATAAGACAAAACGGAAAATCTTTCATCTTTGAATCCGCTTGTCATCTCGTCTTTCTCTTCTTTTTTATCTTTTTGACTTCTTGCGGAATATAGAATTCCAAGGTGACACGTCTATTTTGTTCGTGTTCGAGTTCGGTCTTCGCATTGGGTATCTTAAGCTCTTTTTTCCCGCAACCAAACGCTATGATTCTTCTTGGATCTATACCACGTTCAATGAGTAATGTACGGATAAAATTAGCCTTTGTAGTTGAAAGTTTTAGATTGTATTTATCACTTCCACGACTATCCGTATGTCCCACTACAAGAAATGTATCATTAGGGAATTTAGAGATAAATTCGGCCATCTCGTCAATTTGATTTGTCACTTCAGGGGCCATGCCATGTGTCGTAAAAACGGTTTCATAAAAATTCCACTCGAATTTAACCGAAGTAGAATCCATGTCTATCTGTTTTCCTTTCGCAATAGCCTCATGAAAGACTATGATGACTAATAAGCCAAGTATAATTTTCTTTCTGAGATTCATAAATATTATTTTAGTACATACGCCTATTCGTTTGTAGAATTTCTATTAAAATCCGCCTATCATTTCTTCTTTGTCTTCTTTTTTATCTCTTTGACTCTTTGAGGTGAATAGAATTCCAAGGTGACACGGTTGTTTTGTTCGTGATCGAATTCTGTTTCTGCATTGGGTATCACGTGCTCTTTATCTCCACTGCCAATTGCTTGAATTTTATTTGGATCCACACCACGATCGATAAGCATTTCACGTAAATACTTAGCTCTTCTTTCTGAGAGCGCTTGGTTATATTTCTCTTTTCTTTCTGATGATTTTAGATAATCTTCGGCGCCCCGCCCATCTGTATGTCCCACTACAAGAAATGTGTCATTGGGAAATTTAGAAATGAACTCAGCCATTTCATCCCATTGATTCA
>JAFRNH010000030.1 GCA_017430235.1 Paludibacteraceae bacterium
ATTTATGCGCAATTCCCATCGTACAATTGCAGGCCCATCAATGAAGATGCCACGTTGTTCTGGATATATGAGACATTCAACGGGTACAACATTATCGACAGATACATGCATCGGTATATCAATCCCCGAAGCGTTAGAAATGTCCAATTCAGTTTCAATCATTTTGTCCTTTTGAAAGGTAATAAAACAGCAATATACTCCATTGATTTGAAAACCATATTGTTAGAAGAGTGTGATGGCTATTGTTTTGAATCCTGTGACGAAGAGGGACGAATATATGTTTCTAAGGATATTCCTATGCCAGAAGAGGATATCCGCTTGCGGAAATCAGGCATTCTCCATTGTAGTCATATAAGATACGGATGTATCAACATTCACAAGGAGGTCATTATCCCTTGTGAGTACAAAGACTTAAATCATTTTGATGCGTGTGGCACCGCTGTAGCCCAAGTGGGTAGCAAATATGGCATTATTGACCTCAACAATAATGTAGTCATTCCTTTCTTGTATTCGTCTTTTTATCAGCCTTTTGATGAAAATGGAATAGCGATTGTTTCTAAAAAAGAGAAAAAAGGATGCAAATATATGTATATAAACAGAAAGAATGAAGTCCTTGGAATATTCTTGTCTGATACGTTTGATATCTACATGCCTGGCTTCCACATATACTCTAACAATGGGAAGTTCGGCTATGCGAAACAATTTGGACGCGATTATAGTGGCGCCATATATGAGGATGTACAACTGATAAATAAAATGACAATAAAAGTCTCACTTGATGGAGTCAACTATCAAGAGATAAAGTATTAGCAGACAGTGATACGTTCGTAATAAAGCACTATCAAATACAAAAAATATAAAAATGGGATTGCCATATTACAACAAAAAATAATGTTTTGGCATTAAAGACTCTTCACATTCCACGATATGCAGTTGAGCGCACCTCCTTTTCGGACAGCTTCCAATGCCTCTATGCCGATCACTTCGCATTGCGGTAGTGCATTGGCTATCTGTTGCAATGCTTGTTCGTCTTCGGGAATGCCCAATTGAGGAACAAGTATCAGATTGCTAATCTGCAGAAAATTGATGTACGCCCAACTACGCATGTGCTTACGTTTCACGTTGTATTCCAGATGAATGACCTCGAAATGTTTGTCCAAAATCTTTGTGAACTTACGAGCCATGTCTGCATCGGAATCCGAATAGTTGGTCATCAGCACACGGTTGCCTCCCGCATAGTGGATAATGCCATCGCTGTGCCCGTATGTCTCAACCTTATCCCATGGCAAGAAAACTATCTCGCAAAGGAAGGCCTCTTCGAGTAGTCGTTGGACTTCGTCCCTCGATTTGTCTCTGTTCTCAAAAAAGACCTTCTCTGTCATCACGATTTTGTCGCCACACTTCACTACATTGCCTCCATCAACCACCAAGTCTAAGGTTACCGCTTCACTTTGTCGCAGACATTCCACCTCTCCTATCTGCGTCACATCCGTAATCGTTCGCTTTAGATGAGGCTTTTGCAAGTAGTTTGGGTTGTATTTATAAAACACGAACCGTTTCTCATCTGTCTGAATAGGCATGTAGTCGCGGCACCAGATGTCCCGTGCGTTGGGCAAGAGGTGATACTCCACTTGCTTCTCCCGCAGGATAGTGTCAAGGCTTTGATAGAGCGTAGGACACCTCTTGGGGAGAAGATTGGAGAAGTATGCGGTGGTGGTTTGGGGGGCGGTGATCATAAATCTTTGAGTGCGCTATTTTTTTCAACATACTTAAACCGATTAGAATAATATGACGGTCTAGCTTTATTCCAAGATTTCTTTTCTATTTTCTTGTTAAAGAATGCTATCTTTAAATCTCCATCTCTATTTTGTTTTTTTTCTATGAGTTTAAAATCTTTATCTCCAAGGAAACGATATGTTTCTTGAACTTCTAGATCCATCTTGTTTTCTTGTTTTACAAGGAATGGAACATTCCCCTTGCCACACGCATTCAGCATTTTATTAACGCAAGTCATTGGCCCCGCAGTGACATTCCCCTCCTCATCCTCTATACTTCTTATTAAAATACCACCACCAAATCCGACCATTTCGTCTTTTTTATCCTTATTCTTTTCAAGTTTACTATTAAAACAAATATCACATCCACTCAAATGGTAAAACAAATCGCCAACATTTTTTATGCGGTCATATGTAACACCTTGCCAACCATCAGAATCTGGACTTTTGTCGGAATAATAATAAAATTCAATTTCAGCGAAATAGTACTTCTTCTCGCCACATTGAATGTAATAGTTTTTAAAGAGTTTTTCTGCAATCTCTTTAAACGTTTCTTGCACGTTGGAACCATTCAATTTTTCAATTGGTTCTTGTAAGTCTTTTTTTAAATCTTCTGTCGGTTTACTCATAAATATAAATGTTTAATAGTTAATATATAATAACTTAAATTATCGCTTGCATGAAATTCATCACAATATTACACGAAAAAACGTGCTACAAAATCTTTTGTTTGATTAACTCATGAGTTCAAACATATTCCAATCTCAAAAAGGGCATTCCTCTCGACTCGGTACAAAAGCGAAAAGATCTGGATTTAACTCCCAGTCAAATTTATTGTCATCATATGCTCCTCCATCGTCGGTGTCACCAAAAAGTAATCAATACAAATAATCTAATTTCATTCAACTCTCGAATGCAAAAATGAATCATCCGATTGATCAATCCAAAATTTTTTTGTTAAAAATTCTCAAAAATCTCAAAAGAGTTATTATATTGATTTATAATATTTTATATATAAAATTTATATGGAATTATATTCTAAATTCAAGCTAATTTCCATCCTAATTTTTATGTGGGAAATGACAAAAAAAAGAGAAAAAAACTTTTTTCATCCTTCTTGAAAATTTGTCGCTTTTTGACTTTAAATTTTTAACTTTGTTAAAGTGATTGGCAATAAATAGGTTTATATGTTAAGCCTTCCCAATCAATAAAAATTTTATTATGATACACACAAACACCCCCAACACCCCTTCTGACAAGTCCCTCTACAGCAACCTATCAGCCCTAACCAAGAACAAAGATGCTTGGCAGGAAAGCATCCCCTATGTCGGTTCACTGCTTGAAAACCAATCTCCGAAGATTACTGCCAAGGCGCTTTGGCTCTTGGGGGAGATGGGACTGCAATATCCGGAGACGATTGCGCCATACGTCGGCAAGATCGCTTCGTTCATGGATACGTCCAATGAGCTCTTTCGTGAACGGGCGCTGAATGCGTTGGGCAGAATCGGACGGGCTCGCTTTGAACTCGTACAGCCCCATTGGGAAAAGATGTTTAGTCTGGCTTCGGATAGTGTCCCTCAAGTCCACCTGAGTTTCATCTGGGCCTCGGAAAACATCGCCACCAATACGCCCGACCCATACGAGACACACATGCCCCTGTTCGCCAACTTGTTGAACGACAACGATGACAAGGTGCGAATGGAGGCTCCGGAGATGTTTCGCGTGATGGGCAAACGTCGTCCGATGATGGTCAAACCCTATCTGGAGTGCTTGCAATGGCTGGCCGAAAACGATGCGAATCCTATCGTACGGATTCATAGTGCGGGGGCGATTCGGGTTGTAAAACAAGGGTGATTATAAAAATTATTACCCATCCACAACTCACTATTTTTTCGAGTTATGGCAACTTATAAAAATTATTATCCGTCCACAACTCGATATTTTTTCGAGTTGTGGACGGTCTATTTGTTATCAATATTTAATTCATCAACCCTACTAATCTTCAAACAAATCGTCCATAACAACCTCATTATTAACGATTCCCGAGTGAATACCTTGTAGAACACCATACGTTGTGATCATTGTCAGAGCAAGCGTCTTACGCGTTTTAGTTTCTTCGATAAAACATGCCATCTTCATACGGAGATTATTCTCGTAATTCTTTGAAATGGAATAGGGCACTTGAGAAAACTTCATTTCGCAAATAGTAATGACTCGGTCGGCTCGATCAATAAGCAGGTCTATTTGAGTGCCTTGAGAATCAGAGTCGCCCTTTTTTCGCCACGAACTCGAACTTGTAGCTATTCCGCTGATTCCAAGTTTCTTTTTGATCTGAGAAAGATGTTGAAGACACACCGTCTCAAAACTAAAACCTTGCCATGCAACTACTGCCGATGTTGTGAGATTGTTCGTCCAATAATGACTATCCTTTGAATTGTTTCCTCGTATAAATTTAAAATAAAAAAGTAGATAATTATCTGATATTCTGTAAAATGAATCTCTTGTAGCTTTCTTGAATTTCGAATAGGTTGTTATAAAATCGCAACGCTCAAGGTTGTCAAGAATTTTCGATAGTCCCCCACCCGACAACGATGTCTCTTCAATAATTTCGGACCGTTGCAATCCTTCTCGTTTTTTGGCAAGAGCCGAAACAACCTCAATATACTTGTCCGCTTGATTGAAAAGCGCATTGAAAAGCTCGTTAAACTCATTGCCCATCACAGCATTTTTCTCAAAAAAGAGACGATCAATATTTTGAGCAAGACTTTCTTTTGGATTTAAAAGACTCAAATAGAAAGGTACACCACCCAAAATCATATAACATTGTAAAATTGTGTATCTGTCCCATACACATTTATTTGCTGCAAGCATCTGTTCACACTCGCCAAGCGAAAAAGGACGTAAGTAGATTTGTGCGGTTATGCGATTATGTAGCCCACCTTTGTTTTCTATAAGTTTATCAACCATCCACGATGTCGCCGAACCACAAGCAATAAATAGAATGTCGTTTCGCTGAGCCGCCCAAGCATTCCAAAAATATTCTAATGCAGCCACAAAACTACTCTTGGGAGTGTCAATCCACGGCATCTCATCAAAAAATATCACTTTGCGTTTTGTCGTAGGAAGCGAAATAATCAACTCTTTCAGCTGACTAAAAGCCTCTTCCCAATTTTTCAGTTCTGGTGCATAACTTGACTTTGAAAATAGTTTCAATTGCTCAGCAAAATGTTGTAGCTGAATCTTCTGAGATTGATTCCGAGCACCCGTGTACGCAAATGTCATTCGCTTTTCAAACAAAGAGTTTATCAGAAACGTTTTACCAATACGTCGCCGTCCATACACTATAACAAACTCAGAACGCTTTGATTTATAAAGTGTTTCCAAACTTTCTATTTCTTTATTTCTGCCAACGATACTACCCATATTGCTATTTTTTTTATTGCACAAATATAAATAATTATTCATTATTACCCATCCACAACTCAATATTTTTTCAAGTTATGGCAACTTATAAAAATTATTATCCGTCCACAACTCGATATTTTTTCGAGTTATGGCAACTTATAATCATATTTTCATTTCGTATATGAGTAAGTAATTCTAAGAAAAATATATTCTATCGGATGTAAAATCACATGATTATATATTTTTTATATGCGATATAATATAAAATTAAATTATTTATATAGATTTGCATCCGATATGATGTAATTTTTATGAGTAAAACAAAATTATCGACAACAGTGAAAACTCTTCGTAAGGAATATGGACTTACGCAAGAAGACCTAGCCCTGAAATCGGGTGTGGGACTGAACTTCGTGCGCAATCTTGAGCAAGGTAAACCAACGCTTAGAATGGACAAGGTAAACTTACTTCTCGATCTGTTTAACTACGAACTAACAGCTACAAAGAAGCAATGAGACAAGCGGAAATATACAGGAAAAACATTCTCGCCGGCATTCTGACAGAAGATGGTGGTGAATATCGTTTCAAATACGTCACTTCCTATCTTGAAAGCGAAACTGCTTGTCCTATAAGTTTAACATTCCCGCTACAAGAGGCAGAGTTTGTCAGCCCTATTCTGTTCCCTTTTTTCGACGGACTTATACCCGAGGGTTGGCTACTTGATGTCGCCTTACGCAACACAGATATAAGCGTCCTCGACCGCATGTCGCTTTTACTCCTTTGTTGCAAAGATTGCATCGGTTCAGTTAGTGTAGTGTCCATAAACGATAATCCGAAAGAATAATGTGCAGGTGCTTGTTTTGTTATAAAGAACTGGAGGATGGTATGTCCGACTTTCATCCGCAATGTGTGAAGCGATTCTTTGGAACGAAAGAATTGCCCTTGCTCGAATATCGTCACACGGAACTTGACCAATTGGCGGCGCAGGTGATACAAGCCCAAACATCACTGACAGGGGTACAACCCAAACTGTCGCTCAACCTGAACAGACACGAAGGAAGCAACCGACTAACAATAGTTGGTCTATGGGGCGATTATATTTTCAAGCCACAAACCAAAACATATCCGCAGTTGCCCGAAAACGAAGATTTGACCATGCACCTTGCCGAAGCTGCAAAAATAAACGTTGTACCACACTCTCTTATCCGTTTAGCCGATGGCAAACTTGGCTACATCACAAAACGTATCGACCGCACAAAACAAGGCGAAAAGATTGACATGGAAGATATGTGCCAACTGACCCTTCACCCTACTGAATATAAATACAAGGGATCTCATGAACAAATTGCCAAAGCCATCGCACAATATTGTGATACTCCCAAACTCGAACTGACCAATTATTTCCAATTGTTACTATTCTGCTTTGTGACAGGGAATAATGATATGCATTTGAAAAATTTCTCACTCTATCGTCCGAAGCTCGCCTACCAACTTACTCCCGCGTACGACCTCATTAACGTCGCAATAGTCAACCCTGCAGATAAAGAGGAGTTGGCCTTGTCACTATCGGGACGGAAATCAAAACTCAAAATCAAAGATTTCCTAATGGCCGCCTCAACCATCGGATTGGAGGAGAACGTAGTCTCACATCTTATTGCAAATATGAAAAAAGCTTTCCCAAAATGGGAATGGCTGATACATAATTCATTCCTTGATGATGACATGAAACTGATGTATGAAGAATTGATAAAATCAAGGATGGAACGATTAAGCGAACTTTAAAATTCTAGATATATGCTATTCCACACATACGGAAATAAAGAAAAACGAAGTCTGCTACTGATCCACGGATTGGGAGTCTCTCATGAGATATTCTTGCCACTGATAGATTTGTTGAAGGACGACTTCTACATCGTCGCAGTGGGAATCGACGGATTTCTGTTGGGACAGACCTCGCAATATACCTCTATCGATGACCAAGCCATGCAAGCGGCTCGGTATGTTAGAGAGAACTTGGACGGACATTTGGACGTTGCCTACGGTCTCTCCTTGGGTGGAAAGATTCTGTCCCGAATCTTGGAACGGAATGAGATAGCGATCGACCATGCCATCCTAGATGCGGCGCCATTGTTGCCTCTTCCTAAGTGGTGCGTGGATCCCCTTCGGTATTACCAGAGTTTCAACGTGTGGACCTGCTATCACTGCACGGGCTTTTGGAAGTTCATCTTCCATTCTCACTATTTCGACGTGTTGTTGGACGAATGTAAGAAGGTGTGGCCTTATGGGAAGGGCAAATCGGTGCGCGACGGCTACAAAGATGTCTATACCCATAAGCTAGAATCGATCCATGGAGCGGATGTCCATTTCTGGTATGGCACCAAAGAGGCTTTCGTGGCGAAACCACAGGCGAAGCATCTATGCGAAATCCACCCAGATACACACGTCGAGGTCTTCCCTGGAATGAATCACGGACAACTGTTGGTTGACCATCCGGAAGATGTGGCCAAGAGGATTCTTGGTATGGTGTAGACAGAAAGTAAGATAATGAACCATACGTCCGCACATTTTATCGCAGGTTAACACCTGCGTCTGTGCTATAACATCCCTTCGGGATTGGGAAACAGATTGAACCATACATTTGTTCATTTTAAACACAGGGTTACCCCTATACCTGCCGTATTATGACATGCCTTCAGAATTAGTTTAGCCCCAAAGGGGCGCTATAGTACAGGCGCAGGTGTAAACCTGTGATGCGACATAGTACAGGCGCAGGTGCAAACCTGTGATGCGCTGTGATAATATTACAGAATTGTTGTATTGTTGCGAATTAAAATGTAATTTTGTTCAAACAATACGAAAAGTATTCCTGATTTGTCACTATCTGTGAAATATTACATATTAACTTAAATGAAAAAAAATGGCCTCATCACTAGTAAAATTGGATGTACACCTTGTTTTCCATGTGAAATCAACGAGTGTAGTTATACGAGACGTGGATATCGTTCCAATACATAAGTATATTGGAGGTGTCCTAAGAAGTATTGATTCTATACCTATTTGCATCGGTGGAATAAACAACCACGTGCATATTCTTTGTTCTTTACCATCGACAGTAAGAATGGCTGATCTTGTACGAACCGTTAAGGCCAATACAAGTCGATGGATAAAGACGCTAGATCCATACTATCGGCAATTCGAATGGCAGAAAGGATATGGTGCATTCGGTATCTGTCCATCGTTGTTGTCTAAAACAATCCAGTATATCAACGCACAAGACGAACATCATAAAAAAATATTGCCCAAGGATGAATACATCGCCTTTTTGAATGCTTATCATATTGAATATAATCCTGATTATGTGTTATCGGATTAATTTATGGGTGGGGATCGTTTATCCGTATTATCCGTATTTATCCGCAGGTTTACACCCGCGGCTGTATTATGCCATCACAGGTTTACACCTGCGCCTGTAATATTTCCGCAGGTTTACACCTGCGTCTGTGATATGCCATCCCTTCGGGATTGGGTCACAATACGAATCACACGTCTGCACATTTTATCACAGGTTAACACCTGCGCCTGTGCTATGACATCCCTTCGGGATTGGGAAACAGATTGAACCGTACATTTGTTCATTTTAAACACAGGATTACCCCTATACCTCCCGTATTATGACATGCCTTCAGATTTTATTTAGCCCCAAAGGGGCGCTATAGTACAGGCGCAGGTGTAAACCTGTGATGCGATATAGTACAGGCGCAGGTGCAAACCTGTGATCAACAATGGATGGATGAATACAACGCACATCAAAACCCCAAAGGGGTGCCATAGTATAGGCGCAGGTGTAAACCTGTGATGCCATATATAAATCCCTGATTCATAATGGATATGATGTACGTATGTAGGCGTAGTTGATAAACAAAATGTTTCAAACGGGAGGATACTTGGGCGTAAATTTGTTTCAAACGGGAGGATACTGCTTTTTGGGGGTGGCGACAATTATTCATTTTATCCGCAAGTTGACACCCGCGTCTATATTATGCCATCCCTTCGGGATTTTGATGCACAAATCACACGTCTGCACATTTTAGCACAGGTTTACACCTGTGCCTGTGCTATGACATCCCTTCGGGATTGGGGAACAGATTGAATCGTATATCTGTTTACTTCACCACCACCTTCTCCCCCTTAATAATATACACCCCCTTAGGCATATCCTCTAAATTATCAGAGCTTTGGCGGATGAGACGGCCATGGAGATCATAGACACAGTCGCTGCCGGAAGGGTCGGAACTGATGTCTTCCACGCCTGTCGTGCCTCCCACATAGTGGAGTTGGAAGTGGTCGTAGGCAACCCAGTCGGAGGAGACGATCGCCTGCTTGCGGATACCCAATCGCATCACCTCTCCTTCATTGATATCAATGCTCACGGAGACGGGCGCATAGGCGCTTGCGTCATTGAGCGCAGAGGAGGCCTGTGTGAGGTTGTCTGGGTAGGTATAAGGGTTGTAAGTATAAGCAGAAGAACTGAACAGATTAGGCACTGTAGCGGTGACATCGTTCATATAGAGCTGTGCGTTGCGTGTCGCACTGGAGTTGTTCCGCCATGCCTCATAGCCTGCGTTGATGGAGCCGGCACGATAGAAGGCTTTGCACGTGAGGGTGTAGGTACCTGCCGGAAGTCCTTCAATCTCCTGCCAGATATCGAACGGACGAGAATACTGTTCCGCCGTTTCGTTGGCATAGCCATTGTAGGCGACACTGAGATCGGCGCCCTGCCATCCCACGTTGTAGCGTGTGAAGGAACTGTTGGTGATGAGGAAGGTGAGGTTGGCTGGCTGACCGCTTCGTGCGAGTGCCAACTGACCCTGCTGATAGGTGGCTACCGCATCCTTCAAATCCACGTATGCTCGGTTGATTGCGGAGGCGGAGGAGCTTGACGAGTTGAGGACTCGTGACGCCGAATTGTATGCCTGCTTGAGGTCATCATCCCCGCAGTCGTTGACATAGTTTTTCACCTCCATCACTAAATTCTTGAAGTCCTGACGCTCGGCATCAGGATTCTTGTAGTCGGTGTACTCCATGGCCGTTGAGCATCGTCCCAGCTCCATCACTTGCTCGGGTGAGAGTGCGGTGTCGAAGATGAGGAAGTCATCGAACAGGGCATTCTCCATGATAGCGTCAGAGGTGAATGGTGAGTGACCGATGGTGAAACGTGTGATGTCATTGATGAACGATGATGGTTTAACCGTCATGTTCACTTCGTTTTTGAGGTGACCATCAACATAGATGCGACCGACATTGCCTTGTTGTGTGTAGGTGATGTTATGCCAATCGCCGATGCTGACGCCAGCGTATGAGTGCGCTCCCTCGGTGCTTCCACCCTTGATTTCGTAGTACCAATCACTGTTACCTCCCTTATTGACAAGTCCGATGTAGTGATCGGTGCCCTGTTCCATGGAGTATGCCCAGCAGAAGCTGCCCGTGTTATTTCCAATGCGCTGCAGCATATTGATACTTATGGTGTAATCATTTATCGAGGCGAACGTCTGTTTGGCGGCGGCCACAGGTATGTTCATATAGCTGCCTTCACCCTTACCGCCCGTAGCGAGCACATGGTTACCATCGTCGAGGGTGATGATGGATGCCTTTCCCATAAGTTCGCAGGTATAGGTTTCGCTATCGTCTATGGCTTTCCCCTTTTCGAAGCTAAAACTCAGAACAGGCTCTGGCAGAGGGTCTGTCTGTGGCGGTGTGACATTATTGACCTGCAGACGTATTACGCCTACGGAATAGGCAGGACATGTATAGGCTATCGTGTTATTGTCCTCGACGGTCAGTTGCTGTATGCGAGGCACGATGCGTTGAGGATTCGAGGTGGTGTTCTCATCGGTGCCTCTAGAGGCGGAGAGTATTTCCGCTTCGGCCGTCTCGGCGTGGCCACCCGTGAGGGCAAGCGTCACATTCCTTTGGCTACCGGAAGGATTGACTATTTTAATATACATCGTGCCAGTCTCATCGTCGATGCTGGCTGAGGTGTAGACGGTACGGGCACCGTATGTGCGGAGAGTGGCTTCGATGATCACCTCCCCATCGAGATAGCAGCGCACATGCTGTCCCTCCTTTTGGATACGGATGGTGTAATCCTTTCCTGTGGTGAGTGTTCCAGCCTTTTCTCCGAGAACGCTCTTGAAACCGTTCTGGCACTGCTCCACGGCGTGTTTCGAATTGCTCCACCCACCAAGGTTGAGCCATGCATAATTGTTTTCGTCGATGTAGTTGAAGATGATGAGGAAGCCTTCCGAACCACTTTGCTTCGTGGCGTGAACTGTCATATCAAGATTTGTCAGGTCATAGTCGTTTTTCAACCAGCAACGGACATCCGTCTGTGAAGCATTGGTCTGCTTGAAACTACCATTACTGATACTCCATGAACCACGTAAGGTTGACCAGTCTGACGAAGCCGTTCTATTGCCTGCGATGACGGTGCCATCCGCGATCTTCGCCTGCAGGTCGGTGAAGGTGGCGGCGGTGGACCATGTGGCGAAACCGATGGAGCCTTGGTTGGCGTTGAGGCTGGTGCCATTGTTCTTCTCCGTCCAGCGGATATTCTGTTTGCCTATGTTGTTTGAGAACATTTTTTGGACGTGGTACGAAGGCGTGCCGTAGCTCATAGAACTGTTGAAACGTATCATGTCGGGACGCCAGTTGAAGTTGTCCTCATGCGTGAAGATCGGCGCATAGCTCATCATCCTGACCGCCTCGCTATTGTTCTCGCAACCCTGCATGAAGACGGCTTCGCCAATGGCTGCGTTCATGTTTCCAAGCGTTCCATAATCCTTTGTCACGGCATATTCGCCCACGTAGATATGGGTCGTGGATTTGGACTGGTTATCATAGCGACCGTATTGGCTGATGAAGAATTCGGGGGATTCGTAGTAGTGCTCATCCTTCAGTTCCACAGGTTCCGTGATGTCGTCGAACAAGTAGCTGTCGGCGATGAGGTGCAGATTGGGCCAACGAGTCTTGATGGCGTGGTAGAACTGCATATAACGTTTCATGTAGTCGTTACGGTTGAGCATGAACTCCTGCTCGTTACCTATCTCCAAATATTTCAGGTTGAATGGCTCCGGGTGACCGTTCTGGGCACGCAGGCGACCATAGAAGGTCTCGGTGCTTCCGTTAGCATACTCGATAGCATCGAGCGCCTCTTGGATAAAGGGGTCGATGTCGTTTTCATCCACCCTCCAATCATGTCCGATACCCATGTTCACCACAAACATAGCGTTGGCGCCGAGGTCTTCGGCCAGTTCGAGGTATTCGTGGTAGCCCTGTCCGTCGGTCACCTTATAATCCCAGTTGCGATTCACGTGACCCGGACGTTCCTCGATCGGACCGATGGTTTTCTTCCACTCAAAGCGGTTGGTTTGTCCGTCGCCCCAAGAACCCTCAATGTAGCAGCCTCCAGGGAAGCGCATGAAACGAGGATGCATATCGGCCAGCATCTGAGCCAAGTCCGGGCGGCAACCATTTTTGCGACCCTTGAACGTAGGAGGGAAGAGACTGACGACATCCAAGAAGATGACTCCCTTCTTGTCGCCCTTCAGAGAGAGGTATCCCTGAGCATCCGAACCCGTAGCTGTGATTTTAGCGGTATATTTCTGCCATTCCTGAGTAGCCTTGACGCTGATGGTCGCGCGGCCTAAGTTTTGTCCATTACCATTTTGCAGTTCAGCAACGATATTACCATCGTAGCTATCCTCAGCGCGGAGCCAGAAGGAGAGGTCATACTCACGTCCGTTGACGACGTTGATGCCCCAGTAACCCTCGTTGCGCACACCAGCATTGTCAGCTTTCATGTTGACCTTCAGAGCACGCAACTGAACAGCGTTGAGCAGTTTATCCGTCGTAAGGCTCATCTCCGCATTCCCCACGGAGCTCCAGCCAATAAGTTTGCTCATATCCTCCTCGAAAGATCGGTTACGAACCAGCTCAGCATAGAGTCCGCCGTCACCCGCATGGTTAATCTCCTCGTAGAAGATACCGTAATGGTCTTCCGTGATAAGGTCACCACGATTGTTCAGGTCAAATTTAAGTTCAATCTGCGCCTGCACCGATGTAACGCAGAGAGCCAGAAGAAAGAGAGACATGAAACGATGTCCCGTATGTATGATTTCAGAAAGATGGTGTCTCATTTATTTCGGTATTTAGATGGGTTCTAAATCATTTCGTAGGGTTTTATTCGGTAGGGACGTGGCGTACCGCGTCCGTTGTGGCGTGATTGACCGACAAACGACAATCAACCGAATGAAAAACCACGTCGCAAATACGTACGGACATGTGGTTGTCGTAGAGACGCAATGCATTGCGTCTCTACACGGCCGTGCGTTTCCACATGTACAATGCCGTGTGTTTCCACAAATGCAATATTAAACAATTATTCTTGTGTTGTGAAATTTATTTGGATATCTTCCATTATTAAATTATATGGAGACGCACGACCGTGCGTCTCTACGCCGTCCTCCCCTCTTTTTGTTCAATATTTTACTTGTACTGGACAAAAAAGGTGCTTTTTTGTCCAGTATGGGAGTGCTATTGGACTTTTAAGATGGATAATTATCAAAAACAGAACTTGTATGTTTTTACTCCATTCCCCCCATTATAATCCAAACATCCGTATGCTAATTTCGTTAAGACTTACTCCGATTGTTGTAAAACGTACATTAACCTATCAAATAATGGTCGAAAACCATTGAAATCCATATTGTCAAAAGGTTCTTTTTTCTCTAATATATTTGTTGCAAATTGTTCTTTTGATAACGCAAGGCTATTCCCCTCAATGTCTATAACTTCGTCGGCTTGCACTTTTTCTTTCTCTTTTGTAATAAAATTTTTAACCTTATAAATGTTCTTTACACCAATTCTAAGATTTGAGACCAATCGTCCGTCCTTATTAAATTCAGAGGTTACATATAATCTTCGCCCACACTCATCTTCCAATTTCAGATTTTCGTCCCCATATAAGAATTCAATAGAAATACCACTTTCATTATAATTTCTGTATTCAGGAATAGGGATACTGATTCCCCATATGTTTTTCCCGTATTTTCTTGTGCCTCCTTCTTTATGGATGCTTTCACCATTTGCTTCATCACAATCAAAGACCCCTATTATCTTATATCTGTGAGGGAACATCTTATACTGGCTCAGCAGATTATGTAATTTAGAATCTCCAAAATCAAAGTCATATTCCAAAATTTCCACATCTACAGCTTCATATTCGTGATTCTCTTTAAAATATTGTAATGCAGTTTTGATGTGTTTCCAGTCTGTTTTACCCTCAGTTATAATCACAGGTTTATTGATGTTAAGAACTCTTGTTTCTAATTCTTTGTATTTATTTGCAAAACGTTGGTTCTCATTTATCATCATATCGTATACTTCCCTATACAAATCATTGTTTGTTGGTTCGCAGACAATACCGCTATTATCCAGATCAATTATTTGCGTTCTTTCTATTGCATCGTCAGCTAGTCCCATGTTAAAAAAAGGGGAGTGAGATGAAACAATAAATTGAACATTGGGAAATAAATTTAACAATTTAGGAAGCATCTCTTTCTGCAGTGAAATATGTAAGTGTTTATCAATTTCATCTATTAAGACTATTCCATGTATTTCATTTAAAGAAACATTGTTTTTTAAGTTATCTGCTTGCCTTAAAATTTCGCCAAATAAAGTTATCAAAGACAACTCTCCAGAAGAAAGATTAAAAATGGATGGGCAAATACAAGCAGATTGACCCTTATCCTCATTTATAATACATATTCGAGTAGTCCCCATATTTCTACGTCCAATTCCAAAGCGTACATATCCATTATATCTTTTTGAAAATAATGAATGAGACAAAATTTTATTTAGGTTTTCCCATATTGTTGATTCTTTGGTTGGTATAATATATTGGTCTCCGAGTTTTTTTTCTGGATGAATTTCTATAATATGTTGTTCATTAGATTTTAAATCTAACAAGACATCTAATATCCAATTAGAAAGGCCTTTTATATCCGACACGACTTCTAACGGATTTGTCAACTTTCCTGCAAATCCTGAAATTCTTTTGTAATCAAATGCAATGCTATATGGGTCGTTTAGATAACAAGGGCTTTCATACCTATAGGACGGGAAATATGTCAAAACATTATCATTAAATACCTGCTTTACTTTCCCTTCTTCTATCGGAGACCAATATTTAATATTCAAGCTATCTTTTAGTGTATCCTTTATCTGATTGAAATTGATTTTATTGTCAATTTGTATCGCAGTATTGTATTCTTCTTCGGTACAATTGTTTCTAATGTCTATATAATCTCTAAAAGAAGCGTCTTCACTATTTCTAAATCTAAGGTATACATAAGAGGGTTTTTGCATGTTAATATTATACACAACAGAAGAGACTCTATAATACTTGTTTTCAATTCCCTCAAATTCTTGTTCAAAAACAGGTTTGGCCATCTCAAATAAAGCATCTACCACATGGGATAAAATTGATGTTTTCCCCCTTCCATTGACTGCTGATAGCACACTTATTCCCTTCTCCTTGAAATTAAGTTCTAAATGCTCAAAGGGAGCACGATTGACAAATATTGCTTTTTCCAAATAGAATGCCATAATTCTTTCTTCTATATTAATTCCCATGTCTTCAATCAATAGCAAAGACTGGAATTTAGTTAACTACTTTTTCTGTATATATCAGGAATAGAATGTGCATGTGCATCTATTCGCATGACAAACTTTACATTCACACCAATGACATTAGCAATCGACGAGGTAAACTATTTCGATATGCTCTCACATAACAAATACAACACCTATAGTGGACATTCCCTTTTTGATATAACTGCCTAGACGTTGTTATTTCATTATGTTTATCAGATGCTACGAAGATAGTCTATTTCAGGATTTAGGAAAGGAAAACATGAGATTTTTTTTAACATTAAGGAGCAAGAAGCCTCAATCCTCCTTTCTTCCTTATCATTATTAACCATATATTTCCTCTAATAAATCCTCTGAAGAACGCAAAAGGTCTTTCTCCGTCTCCACAAAGTATGTTATTTGTTCATCAACCCATTGAGCTATATCTGAAACATAGTTCCAATTCTCATCTAACAATAGTGATTCTAGTTCCACGGTACTTATGATACAAATATTTTCCGAATCATCTTCTATAATTTTATATGGGAAAGACCTCCCGTTAAATCTAATACGATTATTTGAGTAATCAAATATCACCATATCAGTGCATTTTTTACAAATTATTTCTTCGGTTATTTATGAACAATATTCTGCCTCAAAAGGATATTCAACTCTTTATGATTATACTAAAAATCTGATTTGTAGATTCAGCTTAAAATAGAACTCATTATTGATTTGATATATTTCTCCAAAATCATGTTTATGTCGCCCTCCTCTCTCAAATTTAGTGTTGAAATATAGATAGTCCTCCAACAGATTTCTATTGTAGAAATGATAACAAATCACGTCACCATTAGTTTTGACAATTATATATCCTCCTGGCGCAGTATAATAACCATCCCATGGCTTACTTGGCATCATCCCCAAAGCTGAAGATATTAACAACTGCTTTATTCTATTTTCATAAATGGCTTTATAATTTGATGTTGGATATTTACAAGGGTTTCTATTGGCGACATCACCCAATATTTTATTTAAATCCCCCCCACTTGTCAAAGAATCTTCTATCAAACACTCTGCAATTATCTGAGGAAGATCGGATGCAATAAACAATAAATTTGCATAAAACTGAGGGTTTCCCATATGATCATACTTCAAAGAATGCCCAGTACTAAAAATGGCAGCTACTCGATCCATATGTTCAGGAATACTATTTATCTCATTCATTTGATTCGTATTCATCTCACCTACAATTCTATACACAAAATTAGTTGCTTTAGATGCATTAAGTAGAGTGGACGAACTGCCTAATTGCGATTTAATTGAAAACCCAAGTTGATTAATCATACTTGTCACAGGATCATGGATAATCAATTCGATGTCTGCTTTATTAGTTGCAGGAGCTTTTATTTTAGAGCAACCAATAGTCTCCATAAAAGCTTGCGTTGTTGGAATGTTAAAACTTCTTCCTTTCTCAGATTGTAGATGTTGCAATAACGAAGAAGCTTCATCCAAAAAAGTCTTCATAGGAATTGTCACACTCTTGCCTCCATGAGTAATAATTACTTTCCTTTCTGAATCAACTTCATAATCATTAACGATATCATTTCTCAATGCATGAAGGATAGGATAACATGTAGATATTTTATTCAACTTAGCATCCCCTGCATGAATTTTGCCTTCTCCTAATATTTGAAACAGAGCATATAATTCGCTCCACTCTCCTATATTTGCCATAAACTTAATTATTTTAATACTTTATAAATTTGCTTTGCAATAGCCTCTATAACAGGAACCGTAACGCTATTGCCAAACTGTTTGTACAAATGGACATCAGATAAAGGCAAAATAAAGTCGTCCGGAAATCCCTGTAAACGAGCCCATTCTCTTGGAGTCATTTTTCTAATACCTTCTTCGTTTATTTTCCCTTTTATGTGAGTCGTTGGAACTAATGAATGCTCTCTTTGGTCTATAATCAGATTTGTTTCCCGTCCCATGCCACCACATACAATTGTTCCAGACAAACCGTCTAAAGGACGTATAACATAACCAAATCCGTGACCTGCAGCCTCATGTCTTGCCCTATGAGCCTTTAACGTATTTACGTAGGTGTCACTCAAATAATACTTTGACGGGATGGGTGCATCTTCCATGATATCACGAATACATACAGATGTTTTTGATCCTTCTGGAAAAACAAATGATTTTGGTGCAATGTCGTTTCTAAAACATACAATATAGATTCGTTCTCTTTGTTGCGGAACACCAAAATCTTTGCTATTTAAAATTTTAGAGAATACCTTATACCCCAAATTTTCAAAAGTTTCCTTTATTATTTTAAAGGTTTTACCCTTATCATGAATTGTAAGACCTTTCACATTTTCACAAAATATAACTTTAGGTTTGTGATAATCACAAATTCGAGCAACATCAAGAAATAGCGTTCCCCTACAACGACCTTTATAATCATCTTTAAATCCCTGATGCTTACCCGCCATCGAAAATGCTTGACAAGGGAATCCCGCCAAACAGATATCAAACTTTGGAATAGATTCTTCCTTTATTACTGTAATATCCCCAGCTATCTCAAAATTATCTTTAAAATTCGCTTTATAGGTTTTTTGAGCAGGAATGTCCCATTCTGAAACAAAAACTGTTTTCCCATTTTCTCCGAATACATTTTCAAACCCCATACGTATTCCTCCAATCCCAGCAAACAAATCAATAAAACGCAACACCTTGTCTTTCCCCTCTTGTTGAAATGGCTGAACATATTTTTGATGATTCACATATGGCAAAACACTATCACCCGTCAAAACAACTGGCATGTTAGGAATACTATTGCAATTATCACTAATTGTTTGAAGAAGAGGTTCAATGTCAACATATTCTGTTACGATTTCATCTCCCAGTAAATATACAATATAGTTGCCTTGTGGTTGCGGATATTGCAAGACCTTCATTTCCTCCTCGCTTTTTTTTGAAGATGATACACATGGAAACAAATGACAACCTTCAGATGGATTCTTATGATTATAAAGAATAATGTAATCGGGGAGAGAGTCAGACAGCACTCCTCCATTACGCATTTCAAAAAGGTTTTCGTTATATCTTATGTTATACATTTTTTCAAACCGCATCGGATTTTTACCAATTATCCAATCCAACTGGTTCTTTTCGATTCTGTATGTACCAAACAAGAATCTTGATTTTTTATGATTGACAAAACGAAAAACTTCTGAAGTTCTTTCCATATCTTTCTTAACCTTATCACGTTAATAACTACAAAGATATAAAATAAACGAATAAGGAGCAAGAAGTCCATCCTCCTTGCTCCCCTTATCATATCCATCAAGAATTAAAATTCTTAACTCTTAATTGACTACGTCGAACTGACGTTTCTTAATTTTTAACTTACTTTCATCCCATCGTCACCACCACCTCGTTCACATTCTTCATCTTGCTGAATGGAACGACGTTGCCTTCGATGGCCTTTCCGTTCAAAGTGACAGAAACAACACCCTTCTCCACCTTCTTAGGGTTCTTAACGGTGATGTTGACCGTCTTGCCACGGAAACGACGGGTGGCTGTGAAGCCCTTCCAACCTGGGATACATGGATCAATCAACAATCCATCGTAGTCAGGACGGATACCCAAGATGTATTGAGCCGCTGTGAAGTATGCCCAAGAAGCCGTACCGCTCAACCATGGGCAACGGCTTTGTCCCGCACGCATGTTGTAGGTAGAGCAAGTGGTCTGCGCATATACGTAAGGCTCGATCTGACGTACCTCAGCACGCTCGTTGTATGCTGCTGGCAAGTAGTTCTTGTAGTTCTTGAAGGCACGCTTACCGTGGCCCAAGATACAATCCGCCATGATACCCCATCCTTGCGTATGCTGGAATACGGCTGCATTCTCCTTCATACCCTTGATGAACAAAGGTGCCTTGATTACAGATGCCTCTGTTTTCTCATACGGAGGATCGCAGAGCACCAAACCGTACTTGATGGCCAAACGCTTCTCGATGCTGTTCATGACCGTC
Source organism: Paludibacteraceae bacterium (assembly GCA_017430235.1). Taxonomy (GTDB): domain Bacteria; phylum Bacteroidota; class Bacteroidia; order Bacteroidales; family Paludibacteraceae; genus UBA1181. The sequence goes on from JAFRNH010000030.1 coordinate 19,912, forward strand.
TCGGCACGCTCGCCTGTGGCCTGACCAGAGATGACTGACCATGAGTTAGGGTTCAACCAGATGGTACCCTCGTTGTTTGGATCCTTCTTCGTACCGAACACGTAACCATCTTCCTTGATGGCACGCACGTACCACTCGCCATCCCAAGCTGCCTTGTCGATGTCTTTGGTCAGCTGAGTCAAGTGACCCTGTGCCCACTTCACCTCATCAGCCTTGTTGAGACGAGTGCAGATATCGATGTAAACCGTCAACGCATAACGCAACTGCATTGCTACGAAGACAGTCTCACCCTTCGCACCCAACACCAAGCAGTCGTTCCAATCTGCCTTCAAACCACAAGGCAAGTTGTTCTTACCACGACGGTCGAGGTTGAATTGGATGGCACGTTTCAAGTGGTCGAGGACAGTACCCTCACCCTTGTCTGAGTAAGGCAATACTTTGTTGTAGTAATCCAAGTTACCCAACTCCTTCACGTAGGTTGGTACCGTGTTGAAGAGCCACATACAGTCGTCTGAACGGAACTCGTTCTCTGGTGTAGGAGCCTCATGACCTGGATTGTGGGCAAACGGTTTAACGACTGGCATCGCACCACCGTTGGAGTTCTGACCCGTCAACATCAACTCAAGGCGTTCTACCACCTCTTCAGGAATGTTGTGGATCACACCCAACATATCTTGGATTGTATCACGATAACCCATACCGTCACGCTCACCACGATAGATCAAAGAAGCAGCACGGCTCCATGCGTAGGTGATGAGGTTGTTGAATGGATTCCACATATTGATCATGCTGTTGAACGCAGCGTCCGGAGTCTTTGCTGAGAGTCCCTCGATACGTCCATGCCAGTATTTCACCACCTTGTCGAACTCAGCCTGAACCTTAGCAGGAGTAGCCACCATCTTAGCAGCCTTCTTTCCTTCCACCCAAGCCTTACCGATACCAAGCACTACGGTGAACTCTTTTGTCTCACCAGCGGCAAGATCCAAATCCACTTGAAGTGTACCACAACCGTTGTCACCCTCTGTCACTGTGTTGCCACACTGACCATTGACAACAGAAAGAGGGTTTGCATAAGTATGATAAGGACCGATGAACTTATCACGGTCGCTATCGTAACCAGTCACCTTCTGACCTACCACACCGATGAAAGAGTGGCGAGCTTGGTCTTTGTTTTGGAAGTTTTCAGGCTCCTCTGGCATATAAAGGTTGTTACCATGGTCGATGAAACCATTCTTGTAAGCCGTCTTGACGATGTATTGCGTATATTGCAAGTTGTTGCTATCGTCGTTCATGTTCCAGTTGGAAGCGAACTCAGCGTAGGTGAAAGCACGAAGCTTACGAGCCTTCTTGCCCATGTTGGTCACCTTCACGTGCCATACCTCGAACTCTTGTCCTTTAGGCACGAAGTAAAGAGTCTCTGTCTTGATGTTGCTATACTCAGAAGAGATCTTCGTATAAGCAGAACCGTGGCGGCACTCGCTCTTGTATTGGTCGAGAGGTTTGCCCACAGGTTGCCAAGAGCCAGACCAGAAGTCTTTCGACTCACAGTCGTGCAAGTAGATGTAGCGACCAGGTTGGTCCAGTGGCACGTTGTTGAACTTGATTCTTAGGAAGCATCCTTGAACTGAAGAGCGGAAGAAAGAATAACCTCCCGCGTTGTTGGTGATGATAGCGCCGTAGCGAGTATCACCCAAGTAGTTACTCCAAGACTTCGGAGTGTCTGGTTTGGTGACGACATATTCCTTGTTTTCGTCGTCGAAAAATCCGTATTGCATAAAACTAATCTATAATAAATTTCGTTATTAGATATTTTTTCAAATATAGTGAAACTTCGAGATAATGGGAAGTTTTTTGGAGGAATTTCGCTAAAATAGTTGGTGAAATGGGGAAAAGCAGTACGCTTTGTAGCGTTAGAACCCACCAAGCCTCTCAACGATGCTCAAATGTGCGGGTCGTTTTATTTATGGGATTTTTTCGACTGTCCTCCCTACAACCATAATCACCATTTATGCCATTCACCACCAATTCTTATCCCCCTCTTTTTTGTTAAATCCTCCATTTTTTTTGTGATTTCCATTTCATTTGTATAACTTTGTGAATTATAGACAGAAAAGAGTGTTATTGATTGTGCGATTCTATTCCTAATAAGAAGCTTTGCAAAGTATGGCATATAAGCACTGAAACATACTTCTTTTGTCTATGGTAGATGTTAATGTTGGCGATTCTGTGAATAAGCTAGTGGTACTTTTAATTTTTAAAATTGGCATGAATTTTGTTTCTCCTATTAGGTAAGAAATTTATTAAACATTAAATATAATATCAAATGAAAAAACTTTTTACATTAGTTTCTCTTTTAATGGCGTTTGCTTTTTCTGCGAATGCATTAGAAGGACTGAAATTGGTTGGTAACCAATTGTGTACTGAAAGTGGAAAACCAATCCAGCTAAGGGGTTGGAGTACTCACGGAGCATGGTTTAAATGGTGTGCTGATGACGAAAGTGATATCGCTGCCATGAAGAATGAAGGTGCTAACATGGCTCGTATTGCAAATTATTTCGAATCTGTTGATACAGGTTCTGACGAAAATTGGGTTAAAGGATTTATCGACAATTGTGCAAAACAAGGAATCTATTGTATTGTCGATTGGCATGTATTAAGAAATTATGACGGAGATGGTTCCAAAGGAAATCCTATGGATAAAGTATCAGATGCCAAAAACTTCTTCCGAAGCATTACCAGCTACGTTCGCGAAAAGAACTACAACCACGTTTTGTATGAATTGTGTAACGAGCCAAACTACAACATTGAAGGTGACCCTTACGAACTTGGAAAGGAATATGTATGGAAGTGGATAAAAGATTACTGCAATGAAATCCTTCCTATCATTAAAGATAAAGACCCTAATGCCATTGTTTTGGTAGGTACTCCTCAATGGGACCAAGCTGTGGTATTCCCATTCTTGGACCCAATCGACGAGATGGGATTGAAAGTTATGTACAGTTTCCACTATTATGCTGGTGACCAAGAGAGATACTTGGGATTGTTGAGCTCTGCCTCAGCTTTCATTCCTTTGTTCGTAACAGAATGGGGTCTTTCCAGCCACACTGGAGGTAATGGAATCAGCACCAAAAGTGCAGACAAATTGATGGCTGTATGTAACGGTAAGAACCTTGGCGGTCAGATTATCAGTTGGGCTAACTGGAGCTGGTCTGCACAAGACGAGTCATCTGCTGCTATAAGAAACGGTGGATATGATAGTAAAAACTGGTCAGAATCTGGTAACTACATCAGAGAACAATTGAGAAAAGGTGACAATTTCAGTTTCTGCGAATCATCTGCATACGATGGGGCACAAGTATTTGATGGTGTGAACGATTTCTACTTGGAATTAGACAAATTCGACAAGGGAGGAAACTACAATGCTTATTATGATTTCGATGAAAGTTGGGTAGCATGTTCTCCTATTCCATGTAACAGTGGAGCTGCTGGTATGTATGATGGTATTCGTAGCGACGATTACGTAGATGTAGGTTATACCAATGAGAACAATCCTGAAGATGGCTACCTTTCCTTAGGCTACATTGGTCAAGGAGAATGGGTGAAATATACTATTGATGTAAAGCATCCGGGCGACTATGAATTTGAAACCTACACAACTAACCATATAGACTACAATATCATTGCATTTACCGTTGATGGTAAGAATGCTCTGGTTGATGAAGATGGAAATGAAATTCACCGCGCTCTAGAATTACAAACCTCTGGATCGGGTACATCAGAAGAAGGAAAAGGTTACGATCAATGGGGTTGGACTACTCCTGTATGCCCATACGCAAAAAACAAAAAATTCCGTTTGCGTTTCAATGAAGCAGGTGAGCATAAATTGGGTATCGTATTCATGACCTCTACTTCTGGTTTGGGATCTCTTAAGATCATCGGTGACCCAGGCAACGGTTCTGATGTTAATGATGTAAACAACCAAGTTGTTAGCTTGTGGCCTAATCCATCTGAGGATGGTTCGTTGAATATATCTGTCAACTGCGATGCAGACGTTACAATCTTCAACATCCAAGGTGTTGCCGTATACTCTGGAAAGATCGCTGCTGGCGAAACAAAACTTGACGCATCATTGGCTTCTGGAGTTTACTATGTAACTGTAAAAAGCGAGAATGGTATTTCTACAAAGAAATTCACTGTAAAATAATCCCTTGTCATAAATAATCAGAAGGTTGGCTCGAAAGAACCAACCTTCTTTTTTTTTGTAGATAAAACCTACCCTTTATAAGATAAATTTATCCAACAGCCATATAAAAAAGCGAGGCACACCAGAGTGCACCTCGCCTTGTCTTTTTCAACCACCTGCTCTTAATGAGAGACGGTTTCGATCTCTTCTTTTAAATCAATCTCCTCTCCTTTTTCATCAACAAACTGATATTGCAAGAAAGAGAGGTTTTGAGAAGTAATCACTTTAAAAGATGCAGCCTTATATTTCCGTTTCCATTTCCATTTCAACGAACAGAAAGGCAATCCTTGGTTAATATAGGCGCCAACGTAAGGATGAACATAAAGTTTAAACTTCGTTGTTTTGAGTGTGTTCACAAGATAGTCAATCTTATTTTCCAATTCATCAACAAATAAGATGGAAGGTCTTGAGACACCTTTACCGTAGCACGTAGGACACACCTCTTCGGTGTCTATGTGCATTTCAGGACGGACTCGTTGACGGGTGATTTGCATTAAGCCGAACTTGCTTAGCTGAAGGATATTGTGCTTCGCGCGATCGTTAGCCATATTATCACGCATACGGTTATAAAGCTCCTGTCTGTTCTCGGCTTTTACCATATCGATGAAATCCACCACAATAATACCCCCCAAATCCCGTAGTCTCAATTGGCGAGCCAACTCATCAGCAGCTGCCAAATTCACTTCGATAGCATTCGCTTCTTGGTCGTTCCCTGCACGTGTTTTGTTTCCACTGTTCACATCCACAACGTGCATGGCTTCTGTTTTTTCGATAATAAGATAGGCTCCGTTCTTGAACGATACTGTACGTCCAAAGGAGGATTTCAATTGTTTTGTGACAGAGAAATAATCGAAAATAGGAACGTCATTTGTGTATAGTTTGACAATATCTTTTCTCTCTGGAGCAATGATATTTACATAATCGCAAATCTCATGATAAACACCTTCGTCGTTCACATAGATATTTTCAAACGAAGGATTAAAGATATCCCTCAAAATACTGACTGTTCTTCCCATCTCTTCGTATAGCAAGAGAGGTAACTTGGAGTCTGGCTTTATTTTATTGATTGAATCATTCCATCTTTTAATCAATGAATTCAATTCTAAGTCAAAATCCTCCACTTTTTTGCCCTCTGCAACAGTACGGACAATAACGCCAAAATTCTTAGGCTTTATATCCTTCAAAATCTGTTTTATACGATTTCTTTCCTCAGAAGACTTGATCTTTTGGGAGACAAAAATTTTGTCTGCAAAAGGTATCAAAACCAAAAAACGTCCTGCAATGGATATCTCTGAAGTAAGACGAGGTCCCTTAGTGGAGATTGGCTCTTTGGCTATCTGTACCAACACCTCCTGACCTTGTGCAAGAACATCTGTAAGATGTCCATCTTTTTCAATATCCTTTCCTACCGGAATTTTGGATAACGAGAGATTCTTCTTACCAGTCTTTGCCTGTTTTACCAGTTCCTTATAAGAAAGAAACTTAGGACCTAAATCCTGATAATGAAGGAATGCTCCCTTTTCATAACCCACGTCAACGAATGCTGCATTGAGTCCTGGCATCAATTTCTTTACCTTAGCAAGGTAGATATCCCCCACAGAAAACTTACTGACGCGGCTCTCTTTGTTCACCTCTATCAGCCTCTTTTCCTCCAATAATGCAATGGATATCTCCGATGCTTGAACGTCAATTACTAATTCGCTATTCATCGTTAATTTAGAGGGAACTTTTGTCTAATTCCCTATTTTTAAGAAACAAACGGGATGCCTAAATTAGACTTCCCTTAATAATACACGGATACCAACGTATCCCATCTTTTAAAAAAAGAACAAACTTAAGATTAATCACTCAAGTTTGCCCTTTGTCTTTTGCGCAATAAGACTTATTTCTTCTTATGACGATTCTTCTTCAGTCTTTTCTTGCGTTTGTGAGTAGACATTTTATGTCTTTTTCTCTTCTTACCGCTTGGCATAATCGTTAGAATTTAATGTTTATATTAAAATAAATAAATTACTTGTTTGAATTTGAAACCTTGTTCAAGAAAGTCTTTGCTGGCTTGAATGCAGGAATCTTGTGAGCAGGAATTCTGATTGATGTTCCCTTAGAAATATTTCTTGCTGTCTTTTCAGCTCTCGTCTTAATGATGAAAGAACCGAATCCTCTTAAGAATACTTCTTCTCCGCCTACCATCGCTTTCTTTACTTCTTCCATAAATGATTCAACCACTGTTAAAACTTCTGTTTTGTCAATACCGGTTGATCTTCCGATTTCATTTACAATCTCAGCCTTTGTCATCTTAAATTTAGTTTTTATGTTTCTTTATATACTTTTGTTTCATCGAGGTGCAAATATACAACTTTTTTTACTCACTAAAAAACAGTTAGTTGCATTTTTTTTCGTAATTTTGAATTATTGTCTTTTAATTGTTGTCGCGCTAATATTCTTTTTTGCCATTTTCTCATGAATCTGATTTTTAGTGATTTAGTTATCCGATGGTATCTCTCCCATAAAAGAGAGCTGCCGTGGAGAGAGATTTCCGACCCCTACAAAATATGGGTTTCCGAAATAATCCTTCAACAAACACGTATTGCTCAAGGTTTAAATTACTACTTACGATTCATTGAAAGGTTCCCCAACATCGCTTCATTGGCCTCCGCCTCTGAAAACGAGGTGCTCCTTCAATGGCAAGGGTTAGGCTACTACTCCCGAGCACGCAACATGCACTCTGCTGCCAAAGAGATTATGGCATTACATCAGGGCTCATTCCCAACCGACTACGATGGCATCCGTTCTCTAAAAGGAATTGGCGATTACACTGCTGCCGCCATCGCCTCTTTCGCCTACAACCTTCCTTATGCTGTATTAGATGGGAATGTATTCCGCGTCTTATCTCGCTACTTCGAGATAGAGACTCCCATCGACTCCACACAAGGGAAAAAACAATTTTCAGAACTCGTCAATGAATTATTGGATAAGAAAAAACCTGCCCTCTTCAACCAGGGATTAATGGATTTGGGCGCTACCATTTGTCTTCCTTCCTCTCCTAAATGCGATGAGTGTCCCCTACAAGACTCCTGTCTGAGCCTCGCCCATAACAGTCAGATAAACTACCCCGTCAAGGAGAAAAAACTAAAACAACGGAATCGCTATTTCATCTATTTGGTGATTGTCGACCCCGACAACAACTATTTTCTTCATCGTCGCGATGGAAAAGATATCTGGCAAGGATTGTACGAATTCCCTTTGGTGGAACTATCTGAACCCTTCAGCGATCCTGCCCAACAAACACTCATCGAAAAAGCTTTATCCGACGAGTTCTCCCATATCACTATACTCAACGTGAAACCTTCTATCAAACACGTGCTCAGTCACCAAAACATCCATGCACAATTTGTCGAAGCAACAGGTACCTATAAAAACAAACACCATTCACAATATGTGAAGGTGCCCCTCCATGAATTGTCTAACTACGCCATTTCAAGACTGACGGAAATCTACTTAGAAAACAGATAACCCCTCTGTTTTGTTACTTTGTCTCCGCCGAATAGTTCAACACCACCGTTGCACTATCTAAAACCCCCTCAATGGGTGGATTGTATTTCGTGACAGCTGTCTCCATCGTCAAAATCATTGGAAACGCTTTCAGGACCCTATCTTGTATACGCTGTGCCACATGTTCAATCAACTGAGATTTTATCTTCATCTCCTCTTTGACAAGCTGATAAACATAGCCATAGTCGATGGCACCTGCAATATCATCTTTTTGTGCCGCCAACGAAAAGTCATAACCTATTTTAAAGGAGACACTATACTCTCCCCCGACAATTCCCTCATTAGCCATAACGCCATGAAAAGAATGAAATCTCATGTTGTTGATATGTAAATAATTCATGTGAATGGATTATTGAAAGAAAGTGAAATTTACATGTCCATAATGGCGATGCTCCACGAAATGGGGATGATTAGAGAATTCATACTCTTTGGGATGTTCCAAGATAAGGAGACCTCCATCTGCCAATAGATTCTTCTCGAATATCATATCAGGTATATTGGGCAATTCCTTGTGTCCAAAAGGGGGATCAGCAAAAATCAGATCAAACTTGCTTTTACACGAGTTGATATATCTGAAAGAATCTGTTTTATATGTATGTACCGTCTTTATTTTCAGTTCGTCCATCACCTTGCGAATAAACGCATAGTTAACGCTGTTCAGCTCCAGCAACGTCACCTGCTGACATCCACGAGAGGCAAATTCCAGACTTATGCTACCAGTTCCGCCAAACATATCCAATACAGATATCTCCTCAAAATCGATTCTGTTTGAAAGGATGTCAAACAATCCCTCCTTCGCCATGTCGGTCGTAGGTCTTGCATTCAAGTTTTTAGGAGGAGAAAAATGTCTCCCTTTAAATTCTCCGCTTACGATTCGCATAATTATTAATTGATGGCAAATGGAATATTGATCAGTGTATACTGTTTATTTAAAATATCAAGCTGTTTTAAGAAAGGCTCCGAGAGTGGTTTCATAATAGGCTGAGAGTCATCCTGCACATTACGAAGGTATTTCAAAAGCAATTCTTTCTCTCTACCAGCTGGGGAACCTCCTACAATAACCTCCACCGTATGAGGATCCAATTTCAACTGTTCGAAAATGTTAAGTACGAAATAGAGGAACTCATCTTCATTGTGATAATCGTATGTATTGGCTAAAATCACTCTTCCCTTTTCCATACATATAACATCAAAAGAGGCATTAAGGATATGGATGAAGAACTGTCTGTTATTCGACTGTTTATTACGCATGGTAGCCAAACAAAGTTGAACACTTTGTCTATGAATCAAACGCACGGAAGGGAATTTTTTCTTCAGTTCCATCAGTCGTTGGTCATAGACAGGATATGAGAACAAGTTGACAATATCCGTCAGTCGAACATTATCCGCCTGAAGTTTTTCCATAGGCGACAAGGATCCAAAGTTAAGATTCCAATATTGCTCTTGCTGCTCAGGTTGATAAACAGGGTTAGGTATGAGCGTATACGTATTAGAGTCGACACACAAATAAACCTGTCCGAATGGTTTTGTCACCACTTCATTATCAGCAGGGAAAGAATCTTCACAAGAAGCAAAATATAGAAGGTTCATCTCTTTATCAGACACAGCAAAACAAAATCCACTCGGAATCAACCGAATGGATAATGTATAATTTGATGATTTTAATAAATCAAAAGATGTATCTGAAATTTCAATCATATTACTCCCAGTTACCTGCGTTGTTGTTAGGGCTTTCTTTATCACCCACCTTCAAACCAGGGTATTTGTTAAGAGCCTCAGCTTGCTTAGATAAGTTGATGATCTCCTGACGGTTCAAACCATTCAAATAGGTTTTAAAAGGAGTTCTAGCCTCGAACAAAGGAATTTCAATACCTGATTTTGATTTGATAATATTTGACTCCATTTCAAATTTCGTATCCTTTAAGAATGGAACGTATGCCATAGAGTCTACGTTGTAACCTTTTCCAAATACGTGCTCCAATACATTAACGAAAATGGTATCACGACGGAAATTTTCCTTAAATTCAAGATAATTTTCAATTCCATAATTAGGCGCTTCCTCTTCTGTCAACGCAAGTGCCTTCTCCTCGGTCAAACCTTTTTCCAACTGTTCGTCTGTTAGCTCACCCTTCTTAGATATCATCTCAATACTACCTTCTTTCACAAATTTGAGCAATTCATCAAAATTTGCTGCATAAACACCATTGGTCTCTTTGTAGGCAATTTGTGCCTTACGAACATCAACCAATCTGGCAATTACGGCTTTGTCTCTGATATCTTTCTCTCTGTCGAACTCAATTGGGTTCATAATACTTCTGTAACACATATAAACTAATAATACAGAAGCTAACGCTAATAGGCTTTTAACTGCAATTCTCATATCGAATTAATTTTTTACTTTTGTTTCTACGAAATTAAGAGTGTACAAAAATAAAAAAAAAGGTTTTATCGACACCCATTCTGTCGGTTTATTTTAAAAAAAGATGAATAAATTTTTATTTGAAAAGGTTAAATCATATTTTTCGCACGTACCAACGAGTCAACAGGAAACATTATTATCGGCTCTTTGTGAATTTGTCATCTCTGCCAATGACACCATTTTTTTACTAAAAGGATATGCGGGAACGGGAAAAACATCTGTTGTGAGTGCATTGATACGCGCTATGGATGAACTCAAACAACCTGTTATCTTAATGGCTCCTACGGGTCGTGCCGCAAAAGTCTTAGCCTCCTACTCTGACCATACTGCCTATACCATCCATAAAAAAATTTATCGTCAGCAGACTGCTGGCGACCCAAATGGTGCTTTTTCTCTCGACATCAATTTGCACAAACATACATTATTCATTGTCGACGAAGCCTCAATGATCACCAACTACAGCGAAGGAAACTTCGGATCGGGCAATCTAATGGAGGATTTAGTCAGCTATGTTTATGGAACCGAAGGATGTCGTCTCATCCTTGTAGGTGATTCTGCTCAGCTACCACCTGTGGGACAAGAGATCAGTCCGGCACTCGACCCCAACTATTTCCGTGGATCCTACTTGAAAACCATCTCTTTCGAACTCACCGACGTCGTTCGTCAAGCCAACGAATCTGGCATCCTATGGAATGCTACACACCTACGTCAACTGATTTCTGAAGAGCAGTTCAGCTCATTTCCAAAGGTTAATTTTGAATTCCCCGACGTTCAGAAAATAACGGGAGAGGATTTGATAGAAGAGATCTCCTCTGCATACAGTCACAATGGGATTGACGACACCATTGTCATCTCCCGTTCCAACAAACGAGCCAATATTTTCAATATGGGCATTCGAAACCGTATACTTTATCGAGAAGAGAACTTATCATCGGGCGACCTATTAATGATTGCCAAAAACAACTATTTCTGGTCGAAACAGACAGAAGGAAAACTCGATTTCATCGCCAATGGGGATGTGGCACAACTCAAAAGGATCCGTCACACTTACGAGATGTACGACTTTCATTTCGCCGACGTCATTCTTTTCTTGCCCGACTATGATGTTGAAATAGATGCCCGCATTCTACTGGACACATTGCAAAGTGAATCCCCTTCCTTAACCTACGAGGAGAGCAACAAACTCTTCATGGCTGTCCAGGAAGACTACATGCATATTGGAAATAAACGAGAGCGATACAAGCAAATGAGAGAAGACCCATGGTTGAATGCCCTTCAAGTGAAATTTGCCTACGCCGTCACTTGCCACAAAGCACAAGGTGGACAATGGAGCACAGTCTTCCTTGACCAAGGCTATATCACAGAAGAGATGCTTGGAAAAGAACACCTTCGCTGGCTATATACAGCCTTCACTCGTGCCACAAAGAAACTTTATTTGGTTAATTGGAAGGAGGAATAAAAAAGGGTCACTAAAAAACTTAGCAACCCCTCTTGAGATAATATCTCAAATAAACGGAAACTCTGATTTATGGGACGTATGCAAAATGTGGGACGTATGCGATACGTCCATACGGGTTTGGTGCCCACGGATGTGGGACGTATGCGATACGTCCCTACGCTTTGGTGTTTTTCAAATAGGATGATATTGCCTTTTTGTTATCTACCAAAAGCGCTATGATAAGGAACAGGATGAATCCCAAAATGGTCGTAGACAATACAATCTTCCATGTTGGATTATCCAATTTTCTTTCTGGTTGCAAGTCAGATACTACTGTCAACACCTCCAAATTAGTCATCATGTCAACAGCAATTGACTGATTGATATCAAACAAGTTCTGCATATCCTCATAATACATCTGACGCTTAGTCGACATAAATGGTTTGTTTCTATCCTTTTGGGATGCAAACTCCATAGAATATGTAGGCCCTTGGAAAAACTCCACCTTCTGCAAACTATCCAAATTCAACAATGCATTGTGGAACATCCACTCCTTGTCACGTAATGTGTTAAGACGTGATATACTCAACGAGTTTAAATAATTGTTTTGAGAAAAATAGTTGAACAATGCTTCCTGAATCTCTCCACAATATGAAAGATCATTCAATTTGGCACGAATCACCATCTGATTAGGAACTATCACATAAGATGTATCCCCTAGGTCAATCTCATTGTCATAATCCACAAAATCCATGATGGAATCATGGTTAATATCAATCACATGGAAACCCTCAAACCCATAAATCTTTGATGCTATTGAGTCTGGAACATTCAAAACTCTCGCCAATCCTTCTGTATCGTCTCTCTTTGGATATTCCGACAACTGATCCAATAAGGTCTTGAACGTAAACACGTCTCCATCATTAATCAAAATATGCATCTTAGCACGATACATCTTCGCTCTGTCGCGACGCTGGTAAACACTAAGCCCCACGATCAAAGCAACAATAACTAAAAATAACGCTTTGTACTTATATGCCAACTGGGCAAACTTCCCTATCAAAGAGAGTATTGAACAAAACAACTTACCAATAGAACGACCCACACGAGCCATCACTTGGAATATGTTCATTTCTTGCGGTTCTGTATTATCCATAATAACAAAATAATTTTTACTGAACAAAAATACAAATATTATCTCAAGCAACAAATAATTTGTAATTTTGTCTGCATAAAAAAATAAATTTTTCTCCATGAACATAGAGATTGAAAGGAAATTCTTGCTTAAAAACAGTACTTGGAAAGAGGGTGCCACTGGTGTACATTATAAGCAAGCCTACCTAAATGAGAAAGGTGATAACACCATCCGCGTACGTATCGAAGGAGAGGTGGCCAAACTGACCATCAAAAGCAAAGCCAATAACATATCCAGAATGGAATTTGAATATGACATCCCTATGGAGGATGCCGAACAACTTTTCTCCATCGCAAAAACTCCTGCGGTAGAAAAATATCGCTACAAAATTATGTTCGAAGGAAACTGTTGGGAGGTGGATGAATTTATGGGCGACAATGACGGACTAGTGGTGGCTGAGATAGAATTGAAAAGCGAAGACCAATCCTTTATCAAACCTTCCTGGATTGGTGAAGAAGTCTCCGGAGACAAACGATACACCAACGCCAACCTGGCCCGAAATCCTTATAAAAACTGGAGATATAGATAAAACTCGACACGTCAATGATTATTTGATTATTGGGAGTGTTTCTGCAACGGCAAATAAAAAATAGCGAATGCTATTCGCCCCTACATGAACATATAAAATTCTTCTGTCAATTGTTTATAGTCAGCCGAATACTGGTGTCTTCCCTCACTTTCTATCACCATCTCCAACTCTTCACAAGAGGTCGAGGAGAAAGCGAACTCAGCCATAAACCGTTTGGGTGTGGACGTAGGTGTTGGCAACACTTTCATAATACGAAAAGGATACAATCCATATCGCTCAGACAATGCAACAAAAGTCTCCTTTTCAGAATATGGCAAAATAACAGAAAAAACTCCCTGCTCGTCTAACAATGAAACCACACCTTTTAACAATTCTTCGTAACTCAACGAATCGGTGTGACGAGCCATCGTCCTACCTTCTTTGGGTGACTTCAACGACTGATTGAAGTAGGGCGGATTACTGATAATGTGATCATACTTTCGAGCGCTCTGCGCAAACTCTTGCAACGATTGATTCTTTACCTCAATTCTGTTATTCCACGGACTACGATCCACATTTTCCTGTGCCTGCAGTGAAGCCTCAACATCAATTTCAATCGCGGTCACCTTAGCCTCTGAACGTTGTGCCACCATCAAGGCAATCAAGCCTGTACCCGTACCAATATCTAAAATAGAATGAGCAGATGAAACATCTGCCCACGCACCTAACAACACGCCATCCGTACCCACTTTCATCGCACATCTATCCTGATAGACAACGAACTGTTTAAAACGAAAATACGGATTCGGCATGAGTAATTATCTTAAACCGTATTTGAATCGTAATTGTGTCAACACACGCTTGGTGTCGAGTGTGAAATCGCTCTGCATAATCCATCCATAATAACCAGGATCCGTCAGCAACACCTCTGCCACCTTACGTCCTTTGTATTTACCAAAATTGATAATCTCTTCCTTTTTCTCATTATAGATGAATCGTCCTGCAAAATCCACATTATTGTTGTGAGATGAATATTCAGACAGGAAGTCCATGTCATTTTGCAAATCTGGATAACGGTCCAACTGAGCCTTCAACACCTCGTATGTAGCAGTAATGTCAGCCTCAGCTCCATGAGCGCCTTCCAAATCTTTGTGACAATAGAATTTATATGCAGCTGTTAACGTGCGCTGTTCTTTTTTGTTGAAAATCACCTGAACATCCACAAACTTGCTTTTGCGCAGATCAATGTCTACATCGGCACGAAGAAACTCCTCTGCCAACAATGGAATATCGAACCGATTGGAATTGTATCCACCCAAATCGCATCCTTTCATCCACTCAGCCAATGATTTGGCAATCTCTCTGAAAGTAGGTTTATCTGCAAGATCCTCATCCGTAATATGGGTCAAATCCACCACCTCCTTTGGTAGTTTCATCTGATTTCCTTCTGCATCGACAGGTTTCAGCCTTCTGGTTTTTATTTCCTGATCACCATTCAAACAAATCTTAATGGCTGAAATCTCTATAATACGATCTTTTACAATATTCAAACCTGTTGTTTCCAGATCAAAAAAGATGATCGGTTTCTTTAAATTCAATTCCATATCAATCTAAAAAAAGAGGAAGCGCAATATTTCATACGCTTCCATATTTGTTATAAAATTTAATCTAATTAATCAGGCAATTGCATTGGCATAAGCAACATCAACACATCCTCTGTATCGTTTTGCTCCAATGGGACGATCAAACCTGCACGAATAGGATCTGAAAGTTCGATAATAACATTTTCAGAATTCAGATTATTCAGCATATCAATCAAGATGGAACATTTGAAACCTATGCAGATAGGGCTACCCTCATAGCTACAAGATAATGTTTCAGTAGCAGAAATGGAGAAATCGAAATCCTGAGCTGAAATCACCACCTTATCATCAGCGAAATCAAGTTTCACTAAGTTGGTCGATTGATTTGCATAAACAGAGATACGACGCAATGCATTCAAGAAACCATTACGTTCGATTGTTGCTTTATTAGGATTGCTTTTTGGAATAACCGAGTTGTAATTAGGATAGGTTCCCTCCACCAATCTACAGATCATCTGATAATCTGACAAAGTGAAATAAACATTCTTGGAATCGAACTGAATCTTTACGTCACCCGACTCCTTTGGAAGGATGGCCTTCAAAAGTGAATATGGCTTTTTAGGCAAGATGAAAGAGGTAACAGAATCACCCTTTGAAGTGATTGTCTTTATCTTTACTAATTTATGACCGTCTGTTGCGACAAAGGTTACATCCTCTGTTGTGATATCGAAATAGATACCTCCCATCACAGGTCTCAACTCATCATCGCTAGTTGCGAAAGAGGTAGCCGTGATACCCATGTTCAACACATTGGCAGGAACTGTGATAGACGAATTCTGATCTTCCAAAAGACGCATCTTAGGGAACTCGTCAGCATTTTGTCCAATAAAGTTATATACACCAGAATTAGACTTTATAGTCATAGCGTAGCTATCATCGTTGATTGAGAATGATAACGGTTCGTCGGAAAATTCCTTCAATGTATCCAACAAGATTTTAGCAGAAAGAGCAACGACACCACTTCCTTCGGAGCTATTCAACTCCATTGTCGTCACCATTGTTGTTTCCATATCAGCCGCTGTAATCGTCAATACCCCATCGTGCAAATTAAACAAGAAATTATCCAAGATCGGTAATGTGTTCTTGGAATTGATAACACGGCTAATTGTCTGTAAATGTGCCAATAAGTTAGCACTTGAAACTGAAAATATCATATTATTTGTCTTTTTAATTATCTATTCTACTTTGCAAATATAATAAAAAAAGTATCATTCATTCTTGTTATCTGTCGGTAGTTTATTAACAGAAATTTCTTTTGTGTATTTCCATTTTCTAATGAAATGAAAAAGGAGTCCGAACAAGAGAATGGACAAAATAGGGACAACAATATTAAACACCTTGAAGAATTTATTCATTCCCTTCACGCGGGCTTTATTCAACAAGCGCATCTGTATCTCACGCGAGCGCAACTCCATCCATCCATCATCATCCGTAAGGTAATTGACGGCGTTCAAAAGGAAATCACTATTCCCGAATCGCTGGTTCATATAGCGGTCATAGCCCAAGGCGAGAGGCAACGCATTCGATCCTTTTCCCTGTACATCATTACAAATCACATCTCCATCAGCCACAACGATCATCTTTGTTGGCTTACTCTCCTTGATAATCTCATTAGCACCCGTAACACCTTGCGGTATCATACGGTTGGTGAAAGCAGAAGGGAAGATTCCCTCCAACGAAGCAGCCGCCATGGCATTACGAGTATTGAAGTAAAAACCATTCTGCTCAACATTGATGACCTCCATACTGACGATGGAAGGAACGTTTTGTATATGTGTTCCTGTAGAGGTAATCAAGAGCGGCGTCTTTCTCACCTTTTCATTTTCATTCACAAAGTCGAGGGAACTGACAAACTCTGTTTTTACAGGTGCCACGTTCTTTGAAACGGGATGAAACGGCACAGTCAACAACAACGGAGAGTAATACCATGGCATTGGCTCATACTTAGGGGCATCCCCTTCACGTGCCGTGTTAACAGGTATCAACGAACACTGAACATCCTGCAACAGATTGGCATTGATTCGAACACCGTAGTTGAACAGTTGATCCACCAAATTCACATCATTATCGATTCCGATCGTACGAGACGATGTGGAGAGACTATCCAACGTAATACGAGCTCCATCCAAAATCCATAAAACACGTCCTCCCTGCATAATATATTGGTCGATCACAAACTTATCCGCCTCCGAAAACTTCTTCACCGGAGCCGCAATAATCACTGCTTCATAATCTTTCAACTCATCCACCTTTCCCGACATCACACCCCTGTCCACTCGATAGTAATGACTCAATGTCTGCATGAAGTCTGCCACCAATAGTTCTGGATACTCATCATGTCCCTCCAAAAAGACCACTTTAGGCACTTTGGTCGTGGTGATAATGCGTAATGCGTCTGTCAACTCATACTCCAATGTCTCGATAGAGATATTCAAGTTCTCTTCTCCCGATTTGTTGGGTATATTCTTAAGCAGATTGATGTTTCGAGTTTTCCCTTTATACGATATTTTCGCCCATGGATAGACAATCTTCTGGCGGGCTTCCCCCTCTTCTTGATGATCATAGACCATAATACCTCGTATTCCCTCTTTTTCCAACTCATCATATTTCTTCTCACGAGCCTCCTTAGTAGCCCCTGCCGAAGGATTGTCAAACTGATATTTCACACTTTTTCCGGCATAGGCATCAAACTCATCCAACATCTCAACCGTAGCCTTTCGGAGACGAAGGAACCCCGCATTTAAATCACCATCCAGATAAATCGTTACATTCAACTCATCCTCCAATCCTCTTAAGAGATTCTTGGTATTGTCTGAAAGACTATAGCGCTTTTCTGAGGTCAAATCCAATCGGAAGAAAAACCGTTCCGAAAGAAAATAAACCAAGGTGACAACACCAATGAAAATTGCAATATGAATTAGTTTCTTCATCATTTCCACTCTAATGATTCAATCAATTGAACAATATCCTCGCGTATGTAATCAACAACGGGAGCAATAGAGTCCTTATTGGGACTTTCATTAATATAAAACGCTCCACGAAAGAAGTGCTTCACACTATCTGACATGACAAACTGAATATTGGAAGCAGTATTTCCTTTCAACTCATACAAAACGCCATAGACTCTCCTATCATCGTTCAGATAAAGTTGTTCTGTAATAGCATCCGCTTTGGCTGTATGCGGTTTGTAAACCAACCGACGGGAGTCTTCCGAGATAAACTGAAAATTATTATGCAACACACGATAAGTGCAATAGATATATGCATTGTATCGAGGATAAACAATATTCATCCATACAGAATCCTTATCCAATCCTATTATTTTCACTTCCGACACATTCTTAGCATAGGTGAATTGGAAAGGGAACTCATCATTCGTATAAGAAGCGTATTCCTTTTCAGGAAAATCAATTCGGAAATAGCCTCTCGGTTTGGGTTGTGGAGGTTCACATGATACTAAAAACACAAGTATCACAACAATCCCCATCATTATTTTCAATAACTTACTCTTTTGCATCTTTTATCGTCAATTTAACTTCCTTAATTCTACGCTTATCATCTGAAACGATCTCAAAATGATATCGTCCCACTTCAACCACTTCTCCTTTAGATGGAATGTATCCTTTCAGTTCAAGAATCAATCCAGCTAACGTGTCGGCATCACCCTCAACCGATTCAAACACCTCTTTATCAATCTGTTCTAATCGATAGAAATCAGACAATAATAACTTACCATCCAACAAATACGATGACGGGTCAATCTGGGTGATTTGATTCTCCTCCTCATCATGCTCATCGCAGATGTCGCCCACAATCACCTCAATGATATCTTCCATTGTCACAATACCAGAGGTTCCACCAAACTCATCCACGACAATCGCCATGTGGATGTGCTTCTGTTGAAACTCTTTGAACAAGTCATCGATCTTCTTGTTTTCTGGTACAAAGTAGGCTTCACGTATCAAGCTTTGCCAGTTGAAATCTTTTTTCTGATCTGTATACTGAAGAAAATCTTTAATGAAGAGGATTCCCTTCACATAATCAATGCTTTCATCATATACGGGCAGACGCGAATATTCCGACTCACGAATGATCTTCAAAACTGTCTCAAAATCACTTTTATAATCGATGTCAACAATATCCACGCGCGGTTGCATAATCTCATCCACACTGGTCTTACCAAAATTAACGACACCCCTCAGAATATCTTTCTCGTCCGACTCCGCATCACCCATATTGAGTGAATCAGAGATGTCGTCAATGGCAGCACTTCGTTGCGTACGTGACTCCAAACGACGTTCCACCACACCTGTCGATCGAACAAGAAGTCCGACAAGCGGACGAAAGATGACCGCAAAAAAAGAAATAATTGTAGCACCATGACAAATGGTGTATGGATTCTCCTTGCTTACTAAACGATCAGGGATAAACTCTGCGAAAACAAATAGAAGCAATAAGTTGATGATTCCAACGATTAGACATATCCAAATCCAAGAACTAATGATGTTGCTTAGAAAGAACGCGATGGAAAGGGTACTAAACGTCAGAGAAAGAACGATCATAAAATAACGAGCTATGATTACACTTCCTAATGTGTTCAGCGGATCTTCTGACAGATTCTTCAACCGATTAAACTTAGGGTCACTCGAAATTTTCACCTCTGCCACCTCACTAACGGTCAGGGAGAAAAACTCCGACTCGAAGAAGGAAATATATGAAAGGTGTATAAAAGATATTACCGAAATAATGGCCATCAAGCCATACAATAAGAAAGAACACACGGGTTCTTCAAATAAAAATTGAGTTGAATTAAAAAGTGGTATATCCAAAGAAGTACATTTTTGTTAAACAAGCAAGGACGGATGTTTTCCGTCCTTGCAAATATATGAAATATTATTGAGAATATAATTACTTGACAAGCTGATGTTATTTTTTATCATCCGTAACATTTTAAAACGGCAAGTCGTTACTAGCATCTTCCTCTGATGGGAATGGAGGAATCGGCTGCTGAGCAGGCTGCTCACTCGATGACGTAGTAGATGTTGATAATGGAGGGACACCACCTTCCGGACGTTTCCCTAGCAGCTCCATTTGTTCTGCAATCACCTCCGTTGTATAACGGATATTGTTATTCTGATCCGTCCACGAACGAGTACGCAACTTACCTTCGATATACAAAGAGGTGCCCTTTCGAACACACATCTCAGCCACTTTGGCTAAGCCTCTCCATGCAACGATATAATGCCACTCCGTGCGCTCAGGAACCTCCGATCCATCCTGACGCTTAAAACCACGATCAGTTGTAGCTAATGAAAAACTTGCAACAGGAACATCCTTTTCAACATACCTTATTTCTGGGTCTCTGCCCACATTTCCTACTAAAATTACTTTATTAACAGACATAGATTTAAAAATTTAATTGTTAAAAAATTATTTGTCGCCACAAAAATAAAAAATTATTGACGGAATTCTCCAATCTTTTTATTTTCTTTTTTAATTATTTCAAAATAATTTGTCTCCTACATATTATCCAAGTGAACATCACGGAATCCTAAGAAATAAAGAATCCCATCCAATCCGATAGTAGAGAGCGACTGTTGTGCATTCGCTTTTACCTTTGGTTTAGCATGAAAGGCAATACCCAATCCGGCAAGATTCAACATCGGAAGATCATTCGCTCCATCACCCACCGCAATCACCTGCTCCAACTCTATCTTCTCCACCTGTGCAATCAAGTTCAACAACTCCGCCTTACGTTTTCCATCCACGATATCGCCTAAATATCGACCAGTCAGTTTGCCATCTTGAATCTCCAACTGATTAGCATAGACATAATCCACACCAAATCTTTTCTGAAGATACTTGCCAAAATAGGTGAAACCTCCCGAGAGGATGGCTATCTTAAATCCACATTTCTTCAACACCGCCATCAAGCGATCGGCTCCATCCATGATTGGTAGATTTTCTGCTATCTCACGCATCACTGCCTCATCCAATCCCTTCAACAAAGAGACACGGCGACGGAAACTCTCTGAAAAATCTATCTCACCACGCATTGCCGACTCTGTAATCTTACGCACTTCATCTCCCACTCCTGCACGGTCGGCCAATTCGTCTATCACCTCCGTCTTGATCAAGGTGGAGTCCATATCAAAGCATATCAAACGACGATTTCTTCTGTACAAATCATCCTTCTGGAAGGAGATGTCCACATTTTCCTGCGATGAAATCTCCATGAATCTCGAAGAGAGCACACTTTTATCTTCCAACTCTCCACGTACGGAAAACTCAATGCACGAACGCTCATGCTCATAATCCTCATTTAAAGAAGGACGACCTGTTAATCTTTTTATTGAGTCAATGTTCATCGATTGTTCAGCCACTGCCTTGGTCACCAACGCCATCTGCTTGGCTGTAATCACATGTCCCAACATAGTCACCACATAGCGACCCTTGCCCTGTCGATCCACCCAATCATCATACTCATTGAACGTAACAGGTGAAAATCGTACCTGAACACCCAATTCATAACATTTGAACAATATGTCTTTCAGAATGTAACCCGACTGCTCACTATCATTTATCTTGACCATGAAACCCAACGACAAATTGTGGTGAATATCAGCCTGTCCTACATCCAAAATGGTGGCATTGTATTTACCTAAGATTTCTGTTATAGAGGCTGTCACCCAAGGTTTATCCTCACCATGAATATTGATTAAAATGACTTCGCTAGACATAATGTTCTCTTATAATTCTAAATTTGAGGATGCAAAGATAGCACTTTAATCTGAATCAAACCCCATTAAAACCGCATAATTCATCACATAATACCACATGGACACCTTTGTAAAATTGATAAATAATTTTGTTTTTATTAAAAGATATCATACCTTTGCAACGTTATGATTGAATGAACTACCTTGCATAACAATGATTTCTATCTGAAATTTACCTAAT
The DNA here is from genome assembly GCA_017430235.1 of Paludibacteraceae bacterium. Classification (GTDB taxonomy): domain Bacteria; phylum Bacteroidota; class Bacteroidia; order Bacteroidales; family Paludibacteraceae; genus UBA1181. Next base: position 41,870 of record JAFRNH010000030.1, read on the forward strand.
CATTAAGCTAGTTCTGTTCATCTTATTATTTAAAATTATTTGCTATGAGAACTTATATTCTGAAATACAATATAACAAATTGATTATCATGCGATAACGGTTGAGATGAAGCGTATATTTCGCATCATTCGAATAGTTGTTGTCTTCTCTCTTCATGACGATACAAGACCTATCAAGCCCGAAAAGATTTAATTTTTCTTTGTACAGGCCACTCAGTAGGGTTTGATAGGTTATTTTTTCTACCATGATTTATACAAAACGACGGAAATAAATGACTTCGTATTCAGTAGGGAAAGGTGAAGTTCGTATTCACCCTTTGGTGAACGAAAATGATACGGACTATAAAAAACTTATCGAAATAGCTGAGTTTTTCGCCATGAAAGGAGAAACGGTCACTCTTACACCTAAAATGTCACGACGTGGGGATTTCAGATATGAACAGATATACGGAGACCTGATCGGGACCAAGTACGAAGGGAAATGCCCCGATTTGAAAGTAGGAGACAAATGGTATGAGCATGAGGGATATATTTCTGAAAATCCCAAAAATGCCTTTAGAAACATGTTACATGACGGACTGGCACAAAGTTCCCACCTCGTTATTGATACCCCAAATTTGACCGATCACTATATGATTAGAAGTATTAGAGGAAAGATAGAAAGAGGAGAAAGAATAGAAGAAGTGTGGCTGAAAGATAGAGACGGAAAACTGCGTCTACTGTATAAAAATACGAACGGCTGACAAATGCCAGCCCTCGCAAGCGAGGAATCGGTAGTCATTAGCTACGGAATCCTCGATGCAAACATACAATAAAAATTTGAATTATCAAAAGAAAAAAATGTTCCATCTAATTTTGTAGATCATCACACATGATGTTATTTCTTTTGTTTTTGCTTTTATAAATTCATAAGATAATGTAATATTGCAAATCAAACTGAAGGAAGGAAAAACACAAGAAATTCATCTCCAATCAACGATGACTTGCAGTATTTTCTCATTCGTTCATTCACTATCAAAAAATAAATGAAAGAATTAGTATTAGGTATTCAGAATTTTTTATTCAACATCGGTATTTTGAATGGAGATGGAAGCATTCATGATAAGATGATAGGGTTATGTGTGATTATAGTATTAACCGTTTTATGTGATTTGATATGTCGGCAATTGGCCATGTTAGTTCTACATATTCACGCGAAGATCACAAAAAAAACGTCGGAAGAGACCGTCCAACACAAACGTCTTCTGAAATCAATTGCCGCCATCATACCCGCTTTTGTGGTGAATCTATTTCTTCCTCTCGCTTTTGATGAAGGATCAGACTGGTATGTATGGATCAACAAGCTATGCAATATCTACATTCTGGTAATGGTGATTTTGTTTATCTCATCCTTACTCAGCTACTTATACACGAAACAAACCTATTCGCAGAAAAACACGCCAAAAAGTAATTTACCCTACACCATATTATATCAGATTATTCGATACATCATCGCAATTATCGGAATCATCATTGGGGCAAGTATTTTGTTGGACAAATCGCCGAGAGCCTTTCTGACAGGATTGGGAGCCTCTGCCGCCGTTCTATCCTACATCTTCAAGGATACACTCATCAATCTGGTTTCCGGTATGCAATTATTAGGTAATAAGATGGTGCAACCTGGCGACTGGATCACCATTCCCAAGCACAACATCAACGGTATCGTGCGTAAAATCACCATCAACACCGTGAAGATCCAAAACTTTGACAACACCACGATGACCATTCCGCCTGCCACCTTGCTCAACGACTCTTTTCAAAATTGGAAAACTATCAAGAAAACAGGATCAAGAAGAGTAGCCCGCTCTCTTAACATCGATATGCACAGTGTTCATTTCTGCACATCCAACGAGATTGAAAAATATAAATCCATCCCATTGGTCAGACCATATCTTGAAAAATGGGAAGAATCACAAAAGAATGAGAATCAGGAAGTCCCATCCGAAATTGTCATCAACGGAGAAAATCCGACCAACCTAAAATTGTTCATGCTCTATTTGGAAGCTTACATCACAACCATTCCATCCTTCGACAAAAAGGAGTTATATATGGTACGCCAACTGCAACCAACAGAGAATGGATTACCCATCGAAATTTATTTCTTTACCAAAGAGTGTGATTGGAAAAAATACGAGATGGTACAGTCGGATGCCTTCAACCACATCTTAGCAGCAGTCAACTTTTTCGATTTATCTGTCCTTCAACGCATATAAAATCAGTTGCTAATGATTGTAATTTCATACGAAACACGTAAATTTGCACCATAAATTTAAAAAGAGAGTTTCTATGGCTGAAAATATTCAGGAAAATGAAGAGAAAAAAAATTTGAACTTCATTGAAGAGATTGTAGAAGAAGATTTAAGAGAAGGTCGTAACGGAGGTCGTATTCAAACCCGTTTCCCTCCTGAACCTAATGGATACCTACATATCGGTCACGCCAAAGCCATCTGCATGGATTTTGGTATTGCTAAAAACTATAACGGAATCTGTAATCTTCGTTTCGATGACACCAACCCTGTGAAGGAAGATGTCGAATATGTTGACTCCATCAAGGAGGACATTCAATGGCTTGGCTTCCAATGGGCAAATGTCTACTATGCATCTGATTATTTCCAGCAACTATGGGACTTGGCTGTTCGTTTTATCAAAGAGGGCAAAGCATACGTTGATGAACAAACAGCTGAAGAGATCGCGAAACAAAAAGGTACGCCAACCACTCCTGGTATTGAGAGTCCATATAGAAATCGTTCTGTCGAAGAGAACCTTCGTCTCTTCATGGAGATGTCGGAAGGTAAAATCGAAGATGGTAAGATGGTGCTCCGTGCCAAAATTGACATGGCTAATCCAAACATGCATTTCCGTGATCCAATCATCTATCGTATCATCACTACGCACCCTCACCACCGTACAGGTACCAAGTGGAAAGTCTATCCTATGTACGATTTCGCGCACGGACAGTCTGACTATTTCGAAGGTGTGACACACTCCCTTTGTACGCTTGAGTTTGAGGTGCACCGTCCACTCTATGATTGGTTCATCGACCAATTTGCAGACAGTGACTATCGACCTAAACAGCGGGAGTTCAACCGCCTCAACATCACCTATACCGTGATGAGTAAACGTAAGATGTTACAATTGGTTCAAGAAGGTTTGGTTCGCGGTTGGGACGACCCTCGTATGCCAACTATCTGCGGTTTACGTCGTCGTGGATATACACCATCTTCTATCAGAAACTTCATCAAACGTATTGGTTATACCAAATATGATGGTGTGATCGACGTCTCTCTGTTGGAAGCCACAATCCGAGAGGAGCTAAACATCACTGCTATGCGTGTGAACGCTGTGATAAACCCAATCAAACTCATCCTCACCAACTATCCAGAAGGAAAAGTTGAGATGATGGAAGCCATCAACAATCCAGAGGATGAAAGCATGGGCAGTCGTGAGATTCCTTTCTCTCGCGAATTATATATCGAGAGCGACGATTTCATGGAGGACGCTCCTAAGAAATATTTCCGTCTGACACCAGGCAACGAGGTTCGTTTGAAGAACGGTTACATCATCAAATGCACAGGCTGCAAGAAAGATGCAGAAGGTAAGGTGACAGAGGTTTATGCAGAATATGATCCAGAGACAAAGAGCGGTATGCCAGGCAGCGATAGAAAAGTGAAAGGAACCATTCATTGGGTCTCTGTACAACATGCCGTCCCTGCAGAGGTTCGTCTCTACGACAGACTCTTCAACGTGGAGAATCCAGGCGACGAGAAGGACAAAGACTTCCGCGAACTGCTCAATCCAACATCTCTCACCATCGCCAATGCTATGGTGGAGCCTTGGTTGAAAAATGCAAAAACATTACAAAACTTCCAATTCCAACGTATCGGTTATTTCAATGTAGATCCAGATTCTACACCAGACAAACTAGTCTTCAACCGTACAGTGGCTTTGAAAGATAGCTGGGCTAAAATAGCCAAATAAGCTTGTAATTATAAATAACAAGGGCGTATCGAAACTGAACTGAACCCCGAAAGTTTTTTTGTCCAACTTTCGGGGTTCAGTTTAAACTCATTCTGATACGCCCTTAATTTTTTATGGTGAATTTTAAAAACTCATTTCGTAGAATTTTGTTCCGCAGGGACCCGACGTGTCGCACCCGTTGTCGCGTCCGTTGAATCAGGAGCAGCAGGGATCAAAATCTTATACTTCTTCTTCCCCCATTCAAGTATGCCCCCTTCCATGTTATAAGTCTCTTTGAATCCAAGCTCCATCATCTTATTCATGGCACTCAAACTGCGGCGACCAGAACGGCAATAGATCAACACTGCTTTTTTCTTTTTCAGTTTTACAATCTTATCTGGAAATGAGGCATCTCGCCAATCAATGTTAATGGCTCCCTCGATGTGTCCGGAAGCAAATTCCTGCGGTGTACGTACATCCACAATCTGCAACTGTTTATTCTTTTCCATCATTTTTTTTGCCTCATCCACATTCACATTTTTCTGTCCCATGCAAAGCAAAGGAAAAAACGAGAACATCAATAAAAATAAATTCCTCTTCATATATACTAATTTTATTAAAAAGGTGAATTTATAGAACTCACCTAAACGAATTTGCACAAATTTAAAGTATCTTTGCAAAATAAAAAATAAAAATAATAATAGAAGAAGATATGGCATTACAATGTGGCATTGTTGGATTGCCCAACGTAGGTAAATCCACCCTTTTCAATTGCTTATCAAACGCAAAGGCTCAGGCAGCCAACTTTCCCTTTTGTACAATAGAACCTAACGTAGGTGTCATCACTGTTCCCGACGAACGTTTGAACAAACTGGCTGAGATCGATCACCCTCAACGTGTAATCCCCACCACTGTCGAGATTGTTGACATTGCAGGTTTGGTGAAGGGAGCCAGCAAGGGAGAAGGATTAGGAAATAAGTTCCTTGCCAATATACGTGAGACAGACGCCATTCTGCATGTTCTACGTTGCTTTGATGATGATAACGTGACACATGTGGACGGTTCTGTAGACCCTGTACGCGATAAAGAGATCATCGACATGGAACTTCAAATGAAGGATCTCGAAACCGTTGAGAGTCGTATTCAAAAAACCGAGAAACAAGCGAAGGCTGGAGGCGATAAATCCGCTAAAGCCTTGTTGGATATTTTAGTTAGATACAAAGAGGCATTGTTGAATGGCAAATCAGCCCGCACAGTGGAATTGACAAAAGAGGAGAAGCCTTTAGCAAAAGATCTCTTCCTATTGACCACCAAACCTGTTCTTTACGTATGCAACGTAGATGAAGGAAGTGCAGTCAATGGTAACAAATATACTCAAGCCGTGGCAGAAGCCATCAAAGAAGAGAACGCAGAAATGCTCATTGTAGCAGCTGCTACCGAGGCTGATATCGCAGAATTAGAGACATACGAAGAGCGTCAGATGTTCTTGGAAGAGGTGGGATTGAAAGAGTCGGGTGTTGCTCGTCTAATCAAAGCAGCTTATAAATTGCTCGACTTGCAAACATTCTTCACTTCTGGATCGGACGAGACTCGCGCATGGACCTTCCGCCGTGGTATGAAGGCTCCTCAATGTGCTGGTATCATTCACACTGATTTTGAGAAAGGATTCATTCGTGCTGAAGTAATCAAATATGAGGATTATGTCTCCTTAGGTTCTGAAGCAGCTTGTCGTGAGGCAGGTAAAATCGCTATCGAAGGAAAAGATTACATCGGTCAGGATGGCGACATCATGCACTTCAGATTCAATGTGTAATAAATTTACGCTACAACATAAAAAAGGTCAGCTAAACACTGACCTTTTTTCGTATATATGAATTCTGAAAAAAATTCTAAAATTCTCTTCGCTGGATTCTTGAATTCGTTTCAATTTTCCTTTTTGTACAGACGCAATGCATTGCGTCTCTACGATGACCGACAGACAATCAATAGAATGATTTAGAATCCGCTTGGCTTCAATTTCAAACCTGTCATTTCATCCAAACCGAACATCAAATTCATGTTTTGAACGGCCTGACCGGAAGCACCTTTCAACAAGTTGTCAATCATAGAGATGATGAGCACCTTGTTGCCATGTTTCTCTACATGAACAATACCCTTATTAGTATTCACCACCTGTTTCAAATCAGGATTGGCATCCATCACATGAGTGAAGGCTGCATCCTTGTAAAAATCTTTGTAGATCTTCTGAATCTCTTCCAACTCCAAATCGCACTCCGTATATTGAGATACAAAGATACCTCTAGGGAAATCACCACGAACAGGAAGGAAGTTGATAGCGTGATCAAAACCAGGCTGAAGTTGACGCATGGTTTGAGTGATCTCTAACAAATGTTGATGCGTAAATGCCTTATAGATTGAGATGTTATTGTTTCTCCAGCTAAAGTGAGAAGTAGCACCTGGCTTTACACCCGCACCCGTCGAACCTGTAATACCATTGGTATGAACCTCCCCCTTGATTAATCCTTTAGCAGCCAATGGGAGAAGACCAATTTGAATTGCCGTAGCAAAGCAACCTGGGTTGGCTACTTTCGTCGCCTTCTTAATACGCTCTCTGTTGATCTCTGGCAAACCATATACGAAACCATTGCTCTCATCACGATAATCCTGTGAAAGATCGATGATCTTAACACGGGATGGAATCTCGTGTGATTCAATGAATTTTTTACTATCCCCGTGACCCGAACAAATGAACAAGGCATCAATCTGATCTAATGGAAGTGCATCCGTAAACGTCATTTCAGTCTCTCCAAAGAGTCCCTCATGCACATCATATAATTTGTTACCCGCATTACTGCTACTATTCACGAAAGTGATCTCCACCTGTGGATGGTTAATGAGAATACGAAGTGTCTCACCTGCCGTATATCCAGCACCACCAATGATTCCAACTTTTATCATATTATTTAAAAATCTAATTGCTAATTCCTTTATTAAAACGTAAGAACGATTTGGTTCTTCTTAACTAAGTCATACAAATCCTGTATACATGATACCTTACAGATCTTTGTTCCATCCATCTGACGAGACTTGAAACAAGTTTGGCAACCCATGATGACGCCACCCAACTCTATAAACTCATCCACTTTTTGTTTGATATCTGCATTTTCATTCATCAGCTTCTCCAATTCAACCCCTTTTCCCAATAAGAAAATTTGAACTTGATTATCCCATTCTTGCGAATAGGCAGCCAATCGCATAGCATTATATACCGTCTCCACATCATTGGAATATAAAACAATGCCTATACTCTTAGGTTCTTCTGGATTGTTGTACTTAACATTATCTCTCAATGCTTGTGCCGATAGGGAACAAATACTTGCAATGACAAATAAAAAAGCTAATAAATATTTTTTCATTTTTCTTTTTGTTTATGGTAGGTAAAACACTTTATTTCGTGGATTTACCAAAATCGAACGACTGCAAAGTTACACGTTTTTTCACATCTAATCCAATAGAAAGGTGAAAAGATGAGAGATGGACTCCTACATAGATTTCAACCGATATTCATTCGGAGAAAATCCTGTATGTTGTTTGAAATAGCGGCAAAAGAAGGTGGCTGTTGGGAAGTTAAGTTCCGCCACAATCTCTTTCAATGTCATATTGGTGTTTTTCAAAAGTACCATTGCTTCCTGAATCAAGAACTTTTGAATGGCCTCACTCGGTGTTTTGTTGGATGCGGCTTTGACGCAAACCGAAAGATACTTAGGAGTTAGTCCCATCTGAGCCGCATAATAATTCACAGAGTGTTCCTTTTTGAAATTGTGAATGACCAATTTCATGAACTCTGCATAAATCTCTTGATTGCGATCCAAGAAAAGTGTTTTCGTATCAATATTCACCACCGATTGGAAACTACATATCTCATGAAGGAAGGAGAGTATTTGGTGACAGATAATTTCATTTCTGAAACGGATGGTATCATCCAAACAATATTTCGCCATCTTATCGACATACTCACTAATGAGAACTGCCTCGGAAGGGGTGACAGAATGAATCGCCTCTTGAGATATGGAGGCAAGGCGTTTCCATATAGAGGCACACTGGGTAGTCAACGAGGTCATATACTTTTGCGACACGACCATGAAGGAACCTTCAAACTGGTTGATTTCAAAAAACTCCATCACACAATCTGAGGCGGTGAGCAAAAACTCTCCTGCCTTAATGCTATACATTTTTGTATCGATGGAAAAACGGGAAGAACCAGCCGTACAATAGACAAAAACGAAGTACTTGATACGTACCGGATATTTCGGTTTGGGGATGTACGCCATGTTATTGGTACGAACTACCAAAATATCATTATCCAAGATAGGAAGGGATGGAATTTTTTTAAAGTCGTCTAAACTAATGATGTTCATAATTTCCTTTTTAAAGTTCGATATATCTAATTTTGTGCACAAAAATAGCCTATTTTTCCAAATTTGCACCTATTTTTTGGAAATTTGTGACATAATAAATGTGCAAATTGTTTTGTCAATACGGAAATAAGCACGAAATTTGCATTGTTAATTTTAATTAAAAAGTGGTTATGGATAAAAATGAATTGATTGAGAAAGTAAATACAGTACTTGCCGATGAATTTGAAGTAGAAATATCTGATATTGCAGCAGATAAGAATATCAAGACAACTTTAAATTTGGATAGTCTAAGTTTGGTTGATTTGGTTGCTTTGATTGAGGAAGAGTTCAGTGTCAAAATTAAAGGTACTGAGATGACATCAATCCAAACATTCGGTGATTTGTATAACTATCTCGCAGAAAGAGCATAATAAAGAATGTTCGAAATAAATAGGAAGGGCGGAATGCTAAGCGTTCCGCCCTTCCTATTTTTCTATTGTTTTTGGGGAAAATTTAAAGAATCACTCTTTAAAATTCCACGTGGGAGCCAATATCTCCTTAACGTATTCTCTCAACTTCTTTTTCTTCTTCATAGAGATGAAATTGTTTATCATCTTCTTTAATTCTTTATCGCTTGATAGTAACTTCTCATTCTTTTTGTATAAATCGATTTGTGCATCAATGCCCGCAATGGCAGCATCAATTGCTATCTCATCTTTATCTTTATCCAAATGTTGAAGCGCATATTTCGACCATCCACCTATATATGAAATGATCATCTCATTATCACCTTTGCCGATATACATAAGTTCTTTCTCGAGTGTAATAGTGACATGAGAACATCCTGCTGACCATGAGAACAGAAATTTTTTTGCCTCTATACGTTTCATCTCATCTGTCCCTATAGGTGTATTTTGCAACCAATCATGACATTTTATAATATCATCGTTGTATTTCACATATCGTCCCTCTGGATCCCCTGGTTGTATACCCTCAAACGAATAGGCTGGCACGTTCCATTCTTGTGCTTTGGCCATAAAACAAACCGACCATAGCAATGCCATAAATAATAAACATTTCTTACTCATAATTCTGTCGTTTTTGAACTCACCATTATTCATTCGTTACTTTTTCCATTTTATCTTTACTACCATCTATAGCCGACTTAACATAATCTCTCAACTTGTTTTTCTTCTTCATAGAGATAAAATTGTTAATCTTTTTCTTTAGTTCCTTGTTACTTGAAAATGTCTTTTCATGAATGAATAACTATCGTGACTTGAGTACATCCAAATGACCATTTCAACAAAAAACGCTTAGCCTCTATACGTTTCATCTCATCTGTCCCAATTGGTGTGTTTTGCAACCAATCATGGCATTTTATAATATCATCGTTAAACTTTGCATATCTTCCTTCTGGATCCCCTGGTTGCACCCCTTCAAACGAATAGGCTGGCACGTTCCATTCCTGAGCTTTGGCCATAAAACATACTGACCATAACAAAGCCATAAATAATAAACATTTCTTACTCATAAATCTGTCGTTTTTAGTTATACATGTTGTTGTCTCTATTCATCACACGGCAACTTGTCCCGCAATATGTGGATGTGGATCATAGCCCTCCAATGTGAAATCTTCGTATTCAAATGAGAATATATCTTTTTTCTCCGGATTAATCTTCATAATTGGCAACTTCCGCGGATCACGCGTTAATTGCAATTTCACCTGATCCAAGTGATTCCTATAAATATGAGCATCCCCCAAGGTGTGAACAAAATCTCCTGCCTTCAAACCAGTAGCCTGCGCCACCATCATCAACAACAAAGCATACGACGCAATGTTGAAAGGCACTCCCAAAAAGATGTCGGCACTTCTCTGATACAATTGCAGACTCAACCTTCCGTTCGCTACATAGAATTGAAACAATGTGTGACATGGAGGCAATGCCATTTTCTCTACCTCTGCAACATTCCATGCAGAAACAATCAATCGACGAGAGTCGGGATTGCTCTTGATCATGTTCACAACATTCGCAATCTGATCTATTGTCCCTCCCTTATAATCTGGCCACGAACGCCATTGGTGTCCATACACAGGACCTAACTCGCCATTCTCATCCGCCCACTCATTCCAAATGCGCACACCATGATCTTGCAAATACTTCACATTCGTGTCTCCTTGCAAAAACCATAACAACTCATATATAATAGATTTCAAATGCAACTTCTTTGTTGTCAACAATGGAAAGCCTTCCTCCAAATTAAAACGCATCTGGTGACCAAACACACTAATTGTTCCCGTACCTGTTCGATCCTCTTTGGCTGAACCTTCCGTCAGAACTCTATTCAATAAATCCAAATATTGTTTCATCTATTCTCTTCTAAATTTCTTCTTGTATTTTCCCCGATGAATCTGTGTTCACCTTACTTGCAAATATACAAACGGACATTCATATATTTATCAATTTCACATTTTTTTTATTCACTTCACCTTGCTTAACACCTCACCATCCAATACGATCGTTCGTAATTCAGATTCCTTTCTCACCTGCGAAACACTTCGCATCACCTTTCCATCCACTAATGTAATAGAATATCCTCGTCGAAGAATGGCCTCTGGAGAGATATGCAACAACGTGTTCTCCATCAACTCCACATGATGTATCTGCCGATTCAACTGCTCTTGAAATGCATGTCGAAGCTGACTACCCAGCAATGTGAGCGACTGCTCTTCCATCATAATTCTATGGGAACAATCACGCACCACACTTGCAGACAACTCATTAAGACGAACCTTCTCACCCTCCAAAATAGAACCGATTCCCATCTTTATATTCTCTTCCAAATCCAACAGATGTGTCTCCTCCATCAACATCTTCTCATATATAAATGCTGCCACCGCAGTAGGTGTCTTACACCTTGTGTGAGCCACCATATCAACCACCGACTCATCTCGCTCATGTCCAATTCCTGTAAGAACTGGCAACGGAAACTGAGCGACCACATAGGCCAAATCATACTCGTCGAAAGCCAAAAGATCGGTCGTCGCGCCCCCACCTCGAATAATCACCACCACATCATATTGCTCCTTCTGTTCGAAGACACAATCGAGCGCCTCAATGATACTCTCTGCCGCATGTTCCCCCTGCATCGTTGCGGGAAAAAGTTGGAAAGAAAACTGGAATCCTCTGTCATTACTTTGCAACTGATGGCAAAAATCGCCAAAACCAGCAGCAGAGGCAGAAGAGATAACTGCAATCCTTTTTATCAGAAATGGCATTTCAACCTGTTTGTTCATCTCCCATACGCCATCCTCCTTCAGTTGTTGAATCGTCTCCTGCTTTTTGCGTGCCATATCCCCAATCGTGAAAGTGGGGTCAATATTCAATATCACACAGGAAAGTCCGTATAACTCATGAAACGAAACCGACACCTCTGCCAAGACCTTCATTCCTGTCCGTAAAGACTGACCCGTCTGCTGTTCAAAATAAGGTTTCAGAAAACGGTAGGTATTCGCCCATATAGCCGCACGAACTTTAGCCTCAATCAACTTTTTATCATTCTTTTCCACCAACTCAAGATAGCAATGTCCTCGGGTAATGTCCTCATGAAAGTCACTTATATCCGCACAAATCCAATAGGTAGTATCAAAAGAGGAACTAATCACCTCCTTCACTTTGATTAGTAGTTCCTTTAATGAAATGAACTCTTTTTGCATATTACGTCTTTTTAGGTATATTGGTCTCCACCTTAAAAAATGAATTTAAAACCCACCTTTAAGAAAGTTTCACGACAAAGGTAAACTTTATTGGCGAGAAATTTAATTTGTACACTTAATTGTTTTATTTTTGCGATAGGTGATAAAAGGTGACTGACATTCATATTTACAAGAAAGTGGTGAATGAAGAATAATTGTTGTGTGCTGAATACTGATGATTTGCAACTAAAATGGTGTTGATAATGCCGGTTTGCCAACCTTCACCCATTATGGTGTATAATCAAGAGAATAAAATCTCTCTAATACTTAAAGAATATGAAACGACTAATTTTCGGACTATTATGTGTATTTTCCGTCCTTGGCGTGAATGCACAAGATTATAAATTTAAAGTAGACAAAGATGGAAATTGTGAAATCACAGACACGATGACCATCAATGTAACCAATTCAGACTGCTATCGTATAGTGAAAGAGTGGCTTTACACAATCAGTTGTGTCAGCCTATCCTTCTCTAATGAACAGAAGGATAAATCGATGACGTTCAATAACATCTTCTATGCTCAAAAAAGGTACAACTCATTCTCTGGTACCTATTCAGACAATCTTTCCATTGACTGTGACATAACCATCGAAAATGGGAAATTGATCTATCACATATATAACATCACCCTAATCAAAGCTTATTCTGGCTATGGAGCCTCAACATTAAAATATCCTGTAGCAGAGCGAATCTATAAGATTAACATGGCCAAGAAAGAGATCAGCCGACTATCTGCAGATAAGACCTTGTCAAAATCAGATAGAAGAACAGCTATCGAAGAGCAAGAGGCCATTTTGGATGATGCAGAGGTGTTAGCCAAATGTTATGACGTCTTGATGGAAAGAATCGCGAACCTTCAAAAAATGGTTCAGTGGACCAATCAAGACAGAGATGAAGATAACGAAGAAGTTCCTTTCCAATAAGGAACTTCTTTTTTAGGCGGATTCTATACTATGAATTTATATGTTCAACTTTAAACTGGGGAATCAAGGATGATTCCTATGTAAAATGAAAAAAAGAGTAGCAATTGTAGCTGGTGGAGACCAATCTGAGTTGGCTGTTTCATTGCGTAGCGCTGAAGGCCTTTATTCATTTATTGATAAAGACAAATACGATTTATACATCGTTACCATTGTAGGGAAAGATTGGCAAGCAGAAGAAAATGGAGTGAAGTATCCGATCGACAAGAATGACTTTTCATTTGTCAATTCAAAAGGCGAGAAGAAAAACTTCGATTTCGCCTACATCACCATCCATGGTGTGCCTGGCGAAGATGGTAAACTACAAGGCTATTTCGACCTACTCCGCATACCTTATTCCTGCTGCGGAGTGTTAGCTGCCGCACTTACATTCAACAAATTTTTCTGTAATCGATACCTCCACGCATTTGGTGTGCCTATCGCCAAATCTGTCCTACTTGATAAAGGAGAACCCGTTAATGGACAATCCATCGTAGAGGAGTTGGGACTCCCTATCTTCGTCAAACCTAATGGCGGAGGAAGTAGCTATGGAACATCCAAAGTGAAAGAGGTCTCAGAAATTCAAAAAGCAGTAGACGCTGCCCTTGTGGAAAGTAACCAAGTGATAATCGAATCATTCATGAAGGGAACAGAGATTACCTGCGGTGTCTATAAAACAAAAGAGAAGAGCGTTGTCTTCCCTATCACAGAAGTGGTGAGCAAAAACGAATTCTTCGACACAGATGCTAAATACAACGGTTCAGTGGAAGAGATTACCCCTGCCCGCCTATCCGATAAAGTAACAAAAGAGGTGCAAGCATTGACCTCTAAGATTTATGACATCCTCGGAGCTAAAGGTATCATCCGTGTGGATTACATCATCACTGCAGGTGACCAAATCAATTTATTGGAAGTGAACACAACACCTGGAATGACGGCTACAAGCTTCATCCCACAACAGGTGCGTGCTGCCGGACTTGACATTAAAGATGTAATGACCGATATTATCGAAAACGAATTGAACTCCAAATAACTGAACTAAGCAATCTAGGAGAAAAGTCAAATCGAGGTTTCTCGGTTTGGCTTTATTTCTATAGTCAATTCTTTTGTATTCATAGTAAAATCCGAAGGTCCTCATATATTAATTTCGCTTTTGTCAGTTTCATGCCTTACGGGTTAATATAGCAACCATTTTTTCATCATTCCGCGTATTTGCAAAATCAAGAGGGGACTTATCCACTTTATTTTTACTGTTGGGATCAGCTCCATATTGCATCAATAACTGGGCCATTTCATAATCGCATTTATAGACAGTTCTCCACAAAGGATTGTTCCCCCATTTATCTACAGTATTGACTATCGCCCCTTTCCCCAAAAGGATTTTAGCAACATCAATTCTATGATGCCAACAACAGATTTCCAATGGAGTCCTCCCACAATCATCCGTTTTATTAATGTCTGCGCCTCGACGAATCAAATCCAGAACTATCTCTTCCGAATATTTATCTTGCTGGCTTAATGCCAAATGCAGTAATGGGGTCTCTCCTTGATAGGCATTGATATCGACATCGGGAATTAGGTTAAAGTACTCTTGTACGTTTCCTCTGAATATACTCATAAAAACATCTTCGCTCATAACACTATATATTATAATTATTCATATTTGTGATATGACCCATATCCAACTATCCAAAGTACTCTGTCCTACTAGCATCCAAGCGAAGGAAGATAAACAACAGGATGGTAAATCCCCATAGAGAAGATCCTCCATAACTGAAGAACGGTAACGGAATACCAATAACAGGCGTCAACCCTATAACCATTCCTATGTTAACCGCCACATGGAAGAATATAATCGAGGCGACACAATAGCCATATATCCGACTGAAAAGAGATCGCTGTCGTTCCGCCAAAAATACTAATCTCAACATTAGAATCAAGAACAATATCATCACAACAAAACTGCCAACAAATCCATGCTCCTCACCCACCGTACAGAATATAAAATCTGTATCCTGCTCTGGCACATATTTCAATTTCGTCTGCGTACCATTTAAGAATCCCTTTCCTGAAACACCACCCGAACCAATCGCTATCTTGGACTGATTCACATTATAACCCGCCTTCTGCGGATCATTCTCCATACCAAGCGTTACTCGTATACGCGACTGCTGATGTGGTTTCAGTTTGTCAAATGCCATATCAGACATACTTGAAATACCTACGGATGCGATGGCAAACAACCCAATCCAAAAGTAAGTGTACAAACGTTTTTGGAAAGAGATGACAATCAGATAAATAAATTTGACCGCAATAATCCCATACCCAACATACGTGAATCTGAAATTCAAATGAAAAATCTTGTATACCAAATATGCAAGGAGCAAGACAATCACATCAAACAGCACCATACTCATGGTGATTTTTCGATCCTTCTGAAAGACTAATAAAAAGCCATTCTGAACAGCCAACGTGATTAGAATCACCAAAAACAAACCATACGACTCATCTGGGAAAGCGGCAAGAATAGGCACGTCGCCAAATCGAATCGAGACAACGAATATCACCGCAAGGAAAAAGAGAAGTATCAAAATAATTCCTGGTAGTCCCTCCCGATACAACACCAATAGCAATGAGGCATAAACCAAGGCAGAACCCGTCTCATTCTGTAACAAAATCAGCAACATCGGGAACAGAATAAAACAAATGACTTTGACGAAATCACCCAAACGAGTGACTTTAAAACCTGTCGTACTCATGACCCTTGCCACAGCGAGACAAGTTGCTGTTTTTGCGAATTCCGCTGGCTGCAGACTGACGGGACCTAAGACCAACCACGATCGAGATCCCTTTATCTCAGGTGCTACAAATATTGTGACCAACAAAAGAAGCATGAGTATCGCATAAATCTCGTACGCAAACAAATTATAGAGTCGGCTGTCCAGCATCAATAATGTAAAGGCAATTCCAATGGAGAGTCCAATCCAAACCAACTGTTTTCCATAACGGTAGGAGAAATCCCAAAAGGAGGCATCCTCAAAATGATATACCGCACCATAGATGCAAAACCATCCCGCAATCACCATTAACAGATATATAGTGACTGTCACCCAATCTATATTTTTGACTATGTTATTTTGTCTCGTTGGCATATTTCTTCGGTAATAAATTTGCTTTTAAGATACGATCCTCCATCCATTGACGTCTTCTAGGAATGTATCCCTTCAAATATTTCTCCATCATCAACGTAGCGATTGGAGCAGCCCATGTTGCACCAAAACCACTATTCTCCACCACGACACAGATGGCAATCTTTGGATTATTCTTCGGTGCAAATGCCATAAACAAAGAGTGGTCTTCTCCATGTGGGTTCTGTGCTGTTCCCGTCTTACCACAAACAGCGATGCTATCAATACGAGAGGCGTATCCCGTACCCGAACTCATCACTAATTCCATTCCATCAATTACAGGCAAGAAATAGATGCTGTCGATCGTAGAGACCTTTTTTGTCCGATATAGCGAATCCAACTGTTGACCCTCAATATCTTTCACCAAATGAGGAACATAATAATAACCTCGATTGGCAATTATGGCTGCTAAGTTGGCAATTTGGAGAGGTGTCGCCAAGATCTCGCCCTGTCCGATGGAGTTGGAGACAATCATCAACGACTTCCATCTGTTTTCGCCATAAATCTGGTCGTAATATTTTGAATTCGGTATGAATCCACGTTTTTCATTCGGCACATCAGCACCCAACTTATAACCAAAACCTAATGAAACCACATGTTGTTTCCAAACCTCGAACGAATTAGAGATTCCCTTGTATTTTGGATGATCCATCATTGCACGGAATCCTGCACAATAATAGGCATTACATGAATGTTGTACCGACTGCACCAAGTTCAACGGAGAGAAGTGAGCATGACACCCCACCGTGAAACTACCAACATGATAACCACTATGACATGGAAAAGCTGTATATTCCCGAATGATTTTTTCTTGTTGCAAAATCAAAGCATTAGCTGTTTTGAATGTAGACCCAGGAGGGTAACATGCCATCATCGGACGATCATACAAAGGTAACAAAGGATCGTTCAATAGTTTAGCATAATTCACGGAACGTTTTCGACCCACTAACAAAGACGGATCGTAAGTCGGACTTGATACCAATGCCAATATCTCGCCAGTGGAGGGGTCGATTGCAGCGATGCTTCCCACCTTGTTCTGCATCAGCTGTTCCCCATAAGCCTGTAGATTAATATCAATAGAGAGTGTCAAATCATTACCTGGCTTTGATGCCACATCATAATCTCCATTTTCATATCGTCCCTGCACCCGACCATGAGCATCACGCAAGAAAATTTCCATACCCTTCTCCCCACGAAGGTATTTCTCGTATGTCTGCTCAATACCATTCTGACCAGCATAATCACCTTGAACATAGAAATCAGGATCTGCATCAATCATCTTTTTGTTTACCTCTCCGATGGATCCTAACAATAGAGCGGCATTATGGTAATTATAATCGCGCAGTGTTCTCTTTTGCAATGAAATACCAGGGAAACGGAACAATTGTTCCTGCAGGATACCATAATCCTCTGCCGACAACTGAGTCATAAATGGCTGGGGTGTATACGGAGAATAACCCTTACGGCGACGCATTTCCTTCGTCCGCTCAACAAAATTCAATGGGGTTATATTTAATAATTTACAGAAAGTAGTGGTGTCGAAATCTTTCATTTCGCGCACTACCATCATCACGTCATAAGCAGGTTTATTAAATACAAGGATTTCACCATTGCGATCCTTTATCAGTCCCCTCGCAGGGAATTCAATCTTTTTCAAGAATGCATTACTATCTGCTTTGTCTTGGTAAGTGTCATCTATTATTTGCAAGTCAAACAAACGGATAATATAGATGAGGACAACTAAAATCATTAGTCCCCCGATTACTAATCTTCTATTACCATATACGTCGTTTAACATTTCATCAACTAACGTTTATATTTTAGTTTTTCAATAATATAGATGAATAAGATGGTAAAGATGGCACAACATATTGCCTTCAATAGTGTTTGGAAAAAGCCTGTGAAAGTGAAAGCTTCTGCAAAGAAATAAGCCAACTGATGAATAAGCACCAAAATGGAAGTATATTGAAGGAATTCTTTCATACCAAAAGTTCGGAAAGAAGGAGTAATCGCTTCATAATCCTCACGCGGACCGAATACTTTTTGGAAATGAGGTTTCAGATAAGCCAACAAAGTAGTGGCGAAGGCATGGCAACCAATCGAGCCACAGAAGATATCAACCATAAGTCCAAGGCAGAAACCTAATAAGAGGGTTATATCCTTGTTGACAGACGAAGGCAGAATGAGAATGAAATAGATATACAGATAAGGATTTATGAAACCTAAGAACAAAATATTATTGAGGATCAACACCTGTAATAGGAGTAACCCAATAAACAACAATCCATATTTCAACACTCCACTCATTTTGAATCCTCTTTTCTTTCTAATTGTTCCAACTCATCCTTATGACGAAATTCAATCACATCAACATACTTTATGCTACTAAAGTCGACCGATAGTTTCACATCGAGTAGATAAAAATCATTGTTCAGTCGTTCTATCTCCGTAATTGTTCCAATCATAACATCTTCAGGGAAAACAGCTGTATTAGCACTTGACTTAACAGTGTCACCTAACTCAACAGGAATATACTGAGGGACCTCCTTTAACTTGGCATAACGTACGTCATGACCCGTCCACAAGACGGTTCCCACATTACTTTTCCCAACTATTTTTGCATTGATTCTAGCTCTTGAATTAAGGATAGGCATTACGACCGAAAAGTGACACGACACGTCGCAGATAATTCCGACCACTCCCTTTTCGTTAATCACACCCATACCCTTTTGAATACCATCACATTCACCTTTATCAATGGTAAGGTAGTTGTTTTTCAAATTTGTAAACGAATGAACAACACGAGCGGTGCGAAAGATGAAATGTTTATCCTCTGCAAAATCATTCCTTTTGACATAGGATGTATCATATCTCATACGATCCAACTGAAAGTTCAACTTCTCATTTTGGAATTTCAGTTCAGCATTCTCCTCCACCAATGCCTGATTAACGGAAGACAAGGAAAGATAGTCGGATACTTTACTTGTAAGGTTGTAAAGAGACCCGACCACAATATTACTTGAACTTAGAAAATGGACGCGCTGAAATTGGTTATAATTAACAATCATAACCAAAGACAAGACTTCCAAAAGTAGGAAAAAGAAAAGAGTCTTGTATTTCAGTAAAAAACGTATGAGAGACCTCATCTAATTATTCAGAAACAAAAATGAAAAAAAACCACAAAGCATCCAACGAATGTAGGTACTCTGTGGCTTATGTTATCTGGATATGTAACTTTATCTTCTCAAGAACGAGAATTTATCCACATTTTTCAATGCGACACCTGTACCTCTAGCAACTGCATGTAAAGGATCTTCAGCGACATTGAAAGGAATACCAATCTTGCTAGACAAACGTTTGTCCAAACCTCTTAGCAAGGCACCACCACCTGCCAACCAGATACCTTTTGATACGATATCCGCATACAACTCTGGTGGTGTTTGTTCCAATGCACCCAAGATAGCAGCCTCTATTTTTGAAATAGATTTTTCGATACAATGAGCAATCTCTTGGTATGAGACAGGCACCTCCATAGGCAATGCAGTCATTTGGTTAGGACCACGTACGATGTAATCTTCTGGAGGATCTTCGAGGCTTGTCAACGCAGAGCCTACCTTCATCTTGATCAATTCTGCTGTACGTTCACCCACTCTAATGTTGTGTTGGCGACGCATATACTCAACAACATCCTCAGTCAGATCATCACCCGCGATACGGATTGACTTATTAGAAACGATACCACCCAAAGAGATAACAGCGATCTCGGTAGTACCACCACCTATATCGACAATCATGTTTCCTTCTGGAGCCTCCACATCAATACCAATACCGATGGCAGCTGCCATTGGTTCATAAATCATGTATACTTCACGACCGCCAGCGTGCTCGGATGAGTCACGGACAGCACGAATCTCAACTTCAGTACTTCCTGATGGAATACATACAACCATTTTTAATGATGGAGAAGAAAACCAACGATTATGTGAAGTAGCAATCTTAATCATTCCTCTCATCATTTGTTCTGCAGCACCGAAATCTGCAATCACACCATCACGCAACGGACGAACCGTACGGATTCCCTCGTGTGCCTTTCCATGCATTTTCTGTGCTTTCTCACCGATAGCAATCAGCTGATCGGTTTTGCGATCCAATGCAACCACAGAAGGCTCATCCACCACAATCTTATCATTATGAATGATAATGGTGTTGGCCGTTCCAAGGTCCATTGCTATTTCCTGCGTAAAAGAAAACAAACCCATTTGCTTATCTAATTTCTAATTAAATTAATGTTTAAAATGTCTGAATCCCGTCATCACCATTGCCACACCATTTTGGTTGCAATAATCAACGGATTCCTGATCTTTAATTGACCCTCCAGGCTGAACTACAGCTGTCACACCTGCATTCTTAGCTATCTCCACACAATCAGGGAATGGGAAAAATGCATCCGACGCCATCACAGCACCGTTCAAGTCAAATTCGAAAGAGTGCGCCTTTTCAATTGCTTGTTTCAACGCATCCACACGTGATGTTTGTCCTACACCACTGGCACACAATTGACCATTCTTTGCTAAAACAATGGAATTAGACTTAGAATGTTTCACAATCTTATTCGCAAATATCATATCGGAAATCTCGGATGGAGATGGAGCTTTCGTTGTAACGGTCTTCATATCCTCTTCCGTTTCCGTCTTCATATCTTTGTCTTGTACCAACACACCGTTCAACACCGAACGAATTTGTTTTGCTGGCAACTTCGTATTTTTCTGAACCAAGATGATTCTGTTCTTCTTCTGCGTAAGTACCTCTAAGGCATCCGTGTCATAATCTGGTGCTATGATCACTTCGAAGAAGATCTTGTTGATCTCCTCTGCCGTAGCTTTGTCGATGACTGCATTCGTAATCAACACTCCTCCGAATGCTGAAACTGGATCACCTGCCAATGCATCTCTCCATGCGTCCAACACTGAAGGACGAGATGCTACACCACATGCATTGTTATGTTTCAAAATGGCAAATGTGACATCGTCGAAGTCTGATATCAAATTCACTGCCGCATCGATATCCAACAAGTTGTTGTATGAAATCTCCTTACCTTGCAATTTTTCAAACATATCATCAAAATCGCCATAGAAGATTCCTTTCTGATGAGGATTCTCTCCATAGCGAAGCATCTTAGCATTGTTGGCGGTATAACGCAATGCAGAAGCTGAGTCTCCATCAAAATAATTGAAGATGGCAGAATCGTAGTGAGAAGAGACAGCAAACGCCTCTTTTGCAAACCACTTACGAGTCTCCAAAGTTGTTTGAGCTCCCGACTCATTCAATTGATTCAAGAATGGTTCGTATTGAGCTTTGGATGCGACAATCACCACATCCTTGAAGTTTTTGGCAGCAGCACGTATCAACGAGATTCCACCTATATCGATCTTTTCAATGATTGCTTGTTCTTCAGCACCTGAAGCAACTGTATCCTCAAATGGATATAAATCCACAATTACCAAATCAATCTCAGGAATCTGATACTGATCCATCTGCGCAATGTCCTGCGGAACGTCTCGGCGACCCAATATACCTCCGAAAATTTTAGGGTGCAACGTCTTGACACGTCCTCCTAAAATGGAAGGATAGGTTGTTAATGATTCTACTGCTTGACATGGAATGCCAAGTGACTCAATGAATGCTTGCGTTCCACCTGTCGAAATGAACTGTACACCCTCTGCATGTAGCTTACGGATGATCGTATCCAAATTATCTTTGTGATAAACAGAGACTAACGCCGTCTTAATTCTCTTATATTCAGCCATTTATATAAATGTATTTTATTTTCTTTCCGCAAAGTTAAAAAATAATCATTTTTTAGAGAAATAGAAAAGCATTTTTTTTCAAAAAAAAATCACATTTTGTTATTTGATTTATAGATAGATATGAAAAATGCGAATGGAGTATTAAAAATTCAAAAAATCACCCCATTCGCATTAATTGCGTTTTTTTAGACATCAGGTATCTCATTTTTTTATCACCGTTCCTGTAGATTCTCCCAACAGATCAGCCTTTGTTATAACCACCTGTTTGACCCCAGATTCAATCGCTGCAAAAGAATTTTCCAATTTCGGAATCATTCCTTCCTTGATAATTCCTTTTGCTACATACTCCTCAAACTGCGAATGATTGATTTCCTTGATAACACTATCCTCATTCTCAGCATCCATTAAAACACCTTTTTTCTCAAAACAATAGACCAAAGTAACCTCAAAAGACTTTGCCAACGCCTTTGCAACCTCACTGGCAATGGTATCTGCATTCGTATTGAGCAAATTTCCTTTCTTATCATGCGTAAGTGGAGCTAAGACAGGCACTACTCCTCGTTGAATTAAATCGGCTAACAAATCAGCATTAACCTCTTTCACATCACCTACGAATCCATAATCGACTGTTTTTACTGGACGTTTATCCGAACGCATATAGTTTAAATCTGCACCCGTCAAACCCAAAGCGTTAACATTGAGTGCTTGAAGACGTGCAACAATGTTTTTGTTCACCAATCCGGCATACACCATAGTCACCACCTTCAATGTCTCCTCGTCAGTCACACGACGACCATCCACCATTTTGCTTTCAATTCCCAAACGAGTCGCCAATGCCGTTGCAGATCGTCCTCCTCCATGAACCAACGCCTTGCGTCCCTCAATCTTAGAAAATCTTTGCAACAAATCGTTCAATGAGGCTTCCTCTTCTACGATTTTACCTCCTACCTTAATTACTGTTAGTTTCTCCATATTTATAAACAGACTGAAAAAAGAAAGACCGTATCAGAATCGATGCGGTCTATACTTATATATATATGAATGATTATTTATTTTTCAACAAATCACGAATCTCTGTCAAAAGCACTTCCTCCTTTGATGGTGCTGGTGCAGGTGCAGGTTCTTCTTCTTTCTTCTTCTTTAATGCGTTCAATGCCTTAATGAATAAGAAGATGCAAAGTGCAACAATGATGAAATCAAATACTACCTGTATAAAGTTTCCAAAGCTGAGAACTGCTACACCGGCTTCTTGTGCTTGAGCCAAAGTGTCGTAAATCTTTACATCACGTCCACCTAACTGTACGAACCAATTGGTAAAATCTACACCACCTACTGCCAATGAGATAAGAGGCATAAAAATATCCGATACTAATGACGTTACAATCTTTCCGAATGCACCACCAATAACAACACCGACTGCCATGTCAACGACATTCCCGCGCATAGCGAAATCTTTAAATTCTGATAAAAGTTTCATGACTAAATTTTGTTTTACGTTTCATTATATGTTTTGTCTTCCAAAAATAAAAATTTTTCTTATTTTTCTATATCTTTGCACCGAAATTTTTTTTCACAAATTATTAATTATTAAAAGGTATATGTCAAGCAATTCGGTTATCGGTTCTAAGATAAAAGCTATCCGTGAATCAAAAAATATTTCCATTGAGGAAATTTCTGAACGCAGCGGTCTCTCGACCAGTCAAATTGAGTCCATCGAAAACGACCAAAATCTTCCATCTTTAGGTCATCTAATCAAAGTGGCTCGTGCCCTCGGCGTTCGATTGGGTACTTTCTTGGATGATAACGATGAATTGGGACCTGTTGTTTGTCGCGCTTCCGACCGCACGGAAAGCATTAGCTTCTCCAATAGCAGCACCTCCGCTCGCAAAAACATGGAATACCATTCTCTTGCTAAACAAAAAGCAGGTCGTCACATGGAACCATTCATCATCGACATACAACCATCTGAAGAAAAAGAATTCACCCTCTCTGCTCATGAAGGCGAAGAGTTTATCTATGTTATGGAAGGTGTCGTTGAAATCGCTTACGGAAAAACAACATATACACTCAACCAAGGCGACAGCATTTTCTACGACTCCATCGTCAACCATCACGTACACGGAGGCAATAACAAAGCTGCCAAAATTCTTGCCGTTATTTATACTCCATTCTAATCTCTCAATTGACAACCATTATGCAACAACAGTTATCAGAAAGAACATTAGGGGAGTGGCTTGAATATTGGACTGAGAAAACCCCCGACAAAGAATACATCGTTTATTCCGATCGCGACCTTCGCTTTACTTGGAAAAAATTCAACGAACGTGTGGACAACCTTGCCAAAGGTTTGATCTACATCGGTGTGAAAAAAGGTAGTAACGTAGGTATCTGGGCCACTAACGTGCCCGACTGGCTAACCTTCCTTTACGCAACCGCTAAAATCGGTGCCGTCCTCGTTACCGTCAACACCAACTACAAGCAAAATGAGTTGGAATACCTCTGCGAAAACTCCGACATGCACACCCTTTGCATCACAAACGGAACATGGGAGTGCGACTACGTGGAGATGACCAACAAAATGCTTCCTGAATTGAAAGAGTGCGAACGTGGTCACCTCAAAAGCAAAAAATTCCCTTATATGAAAAATGTGGTATACATCGGCGCAGAAAAATACCGCGGAATGTATAACACAGCAGAATTATTATTGCTTGGACAAAACATCGAAGACAAAGATTTGATAGAGGCTAAGAAAAACGTCTCTTGTCACGATGTGGTGAACATGCAGTATACCTCCGGTACCACAGGATTCCCTAAAGGTGTCATGCTTACACATTATAATATATCTAATGACGGATTCTTTACGGGCGAACGTATGAAGTTCACACAAAGTGATAAATTATGTGTTTGCGTGCCACTATTCCACTGCTTCGGTGTGGTACTTGCCACGATGAACTGTCTTACGCACGGTTGTACGCAAGTCATGGTGGAGAAATTCGACCCATTGGTAGTGCTCGCCTCCATTCATAAAGAGCGTTGCACGGCACTTTACGGTGTTCCAACCATGTTCATCGCCGAATTGAATCATGCTATGTTCAGCATGTTCGATATGAGTTCCCTCCGTACAGGTATCATGGCAGGTTCGCTTTGCCCAGTTGAACTGATGAAACAGGTAAGCGAGAAAATGTTCATGACCATCACCAGTGTGTATGGATTGACAGAGAGTTCTCCTGGTATGACCCAAACGAGCATAGAAGACTCCTTCGAGAAACGTTGCACCACAGTAGGTAAAGATTATCCTTTCGTTGATGTGAAGGTGATCGACCCAGAGACAGGCGAAGAGTGCCCTGTTGGTGTACAAGGCGAGATGTGCTGTAAGGGATTCAACGTCATGAAAGGTTATTATAAGAACCCAGAGGCTACCGCCGAGGTGATTGATAAGAATGGATACTTACACTCAGGAGACCTTGGTGTGAAAGACGAAGATGGATTCTACCGAATCACAGGTCGTATAAAAGATATGATTATTCGTGGTGGTGAGAATGTCTATCCACGCGAGATCGAAGAGTTCCTATATCACATGCCAGGCATCAAAGATGTGCAAGTGGCAGCTGTCCCTTCTCAAAAATACGGAGAGGAAGTGGGAGCGTTCATCATTCTTCATGAAGGTGTCAAAATGGAAAGCGAAGACGTACGTGAATTCTGCAAAGGAAAGATCGCACGCTACAAGATTCCAAAATATGTCTTCTTCATCGATGAATTCCCAATGACAGGATCAGGCAAGATTCAAAAATTCAAACTGAAGGAATTGAGTCTGCAACTTTGTAAAAAGATGGGCATTGAAGTAATCTAACATGAACCATCCAAATTATCAGAAGGAATTAGATCAAATCATAGAGGCACTGAACCAAACTGGAGAGGTGCCTTCCTTATTACTGCATAGTTGCTGCGCTCCTTGCAGTAGCTACACATTGGAGTATCTCTCCAACTATTTCAACATCACAGTCCTCTATTACAATCCCAATATCGCACCCGCCGAAGAATACGAGAAACGGGTGAAAGAGCAAGCTCGACTCATCAGTGAACTACACCCCAAACATCCCATTCAACTGATAACAGAGGAGTATCAACCACAAGATTTCTACGAAAAAGTGAAAGGGTTGGAGAAAGAGCCAGAGGGAGGAGCCAGATGTTTCGTGTGTTATAGACTTCGTATGGAACGTGCGGCACATTATGCACAAAAAATGGGATTCGACTACTTTACCACCACCCTATCAATCAGTCCGCTGAAAAATGCAGAAAAGATAAATGAAATAGGGACCGAACTAAGCGCTATCTACCAAGTCAAACACCTCCCCTCCGACTTTAAGAAAAAAGGAGGCTATCAACGTTCCATTCAACTATCCAAAGAGCACAACCTATATCGGCAAAACTACTGCGGATGCGTCTTTTCCAGACAGCAATCATAAGTTACCCATAAAAACATTTTCACGATTTTTTTTTTAAAAATTTGTTGTTTTAAAAAAAATAAATACATTTGCCGTTGTAAAATGTTTCCTGAGGGCGAATATTTTTAAATTACCAGCCTTCACTTATTAACAAAAATACAACAGTGTGTTATGCATTGTAAATGTATTATGATATAGTATAGGTAGGTTGAATATTAACTTTTTAATTGTGGTTATGTATTTTTAAAGTATAAGTGCTATGGTTAAAGTAAACTTATTAGCAAAAGGCATCGTTGTATGTTGTATGCTGTTATTATCGTCGATTATGGCTTACGCCGAGTATCCTGCAGGTTCCCCAGTGGCGCTGAATGGAAAACTAAAAGTAGAAAACGGACAACTCGTGAATGAATGTGGTGTCCCAACCCAACTACGTGGTATGAGTACACACGGATTGGCATGGAACCCCAACGCATACACGGAGGAATCAATCAAGACATTAGTAGAGGACTGGAACATTAGTTTGTTCCGTATTGCAGTCTATACACACGAATGGGGTGGCTACACCACCAACCAGTGGAAATCACGCGACGAATATCACGAGCTGATTGACAAACTTGTCTCCATTTGTGGCAAATACGGTATCTATTGTTTGATTGATTGGCACGTACTAAACCAAGGAAGTGGTAATCCAAACAATACAATTGAGGATGCTACCTACTTCTGGAGTTATATGTCTAGAAATCATAGAGACGACAAACACGTTATCTATGAAATCTGTAATGAGCCCAATGGAAATAATGTAAAATGGTCTCACGTAAAAACCTACGCAGATAACATCATTCCTCTGATTCGAAAAGCAGACCCATACACCATCATTGTATGCGGAACCCCTACATGGAGTCAGGATGTAGATGAAGCAGCAAAGAACCCATTGCAATATGACAATATAATGTATGCGCTTCACTTCTATTCCGGTACACATACCGATTACCTACGAAGCAAAGCAAACACAGCTCTTTCGAAAGGATTGGCAATTTTTGTTACAGAGTTTGGTACTTCCAAAGCAGATGGTAGTGGAGGTGTATACTTTGATGAATGCGACAAATGGATGAAATGGATGGATGATAACAATATCAGCTGGGCCAATTGGAGTTTCTGCGACAAAAACGAGACATCCGCCGCACTAAAACCTAATGCAGTAGCTTCACGTAATTGGAACGACGTATCACAATCCGGAGAATATATCAAGAGCAAATTAGCAGAACCATACAAAGAGAAGTATCAAGAGTGTACGGGACAAAGCGAGTTGATCCTTCCAGAATTGCTCTGCGACACCTGCGATGCTGTAGAAGACATCAATAATAATGTTGCCGTAAACATCTATCCTAATCCTACTGAAGACGGAAGATTCTCTATCGAAGCACCTTTCCAAGTAGAGATGATCGCCATCTACGACATGTTGGGTAAGGAGGTAGAACGAATTGAAAACTTGAATAATGACAATTATATCACTCACAACTTACAAAAGGGAATCTATCAAGTAAAAATTTATGGTTCTAAATTTATTACAGTTAAAAAGTTAATTAAAAAGTAACCCTTGAGGACGAAAAAATGTACAGTTTTGGGGTATGTCTTTATGGCATACCCTTTTTTTGTGCTAATTTTTATCATTACTTTTGATATAATTATGGTATAAATGTTGTAATTTTACAATGTAAAAAAAATAATAAATAAAAGTAGATGAAGCTATATTAATAGAACTCACTTAAAATATTAATTATATGAAATGTACAGAAAATTTGGATTCTTCAATGAATCAGTGTTCTAATGGGACAATGCAAAACGAGAGTAAAGAAAGTTGGAAACAGATGCTTCCATATATACTTATTTTATTAGGTATTGTGGTGGTTTGGCGATTATTGCCTCTTCTTATCCCTGATTCCATCGGTAAAGAACAAGGTTGGGCTTATGGTAGCACGTTATTTACAGCGTTGGCCTTCGGCGCGTTAATCATAACATTGTTATTGCAAAGAAAAGACCTAAAGTTGCAATGCGAAGCGTTTAAAAAGACATCAAATTCCCTTCTGCAACAAAAAGAGGAGATGGCGCAACAAAAAGAAGAGATGAAGCAACAGAAGGAGGAGATGCAACAACAGAAAAAATTAATGGCAGACCAACTTCAACAGGCTGGAATCCAACAATTTAAAAGCACATTATTCAATCTACTAGGACAATACGATTATGTCGCAAATGGAATCTTAGGTTCCACCACCACCGCTGGTGTTACCATTGGAGATGGAAGGAATTTCACCAACTACTGGGCGAATAAAATAAAGAGTGAAAAAACATTTAATTCCACAGAGATCCAATTCTCAATGGCAAATTATGTAAACTATCTATTCCGAATTTTCAAATACATCGACAGCGAAAAAAATCTTCAGAACGAAGACAAAGCGATAGAGTTTGAAGATCGACACAACTACTGTTCCTTCGTGACAAACATTATTTCATTTAATGAAATGTTAGTGTTGAAACATTACATTAACAACATCAATGAAGGATATTGCCAAGAGTTTAAAGAATTGGCAGATAAATATGCGCTATTCGAGAATATCAGATTAGCTGGTGCTGACGGCAAATTGTGGGGTGAAAGTCCAGCATTCCGTACGGAAAAAGCAAAGAAGAACTTCCTGGAAAAGTATGGACAAGGAAAATAGAAGCAAATAGTATTGGGGCGGGCGATCTGACCTATAAGTAAGTTCAGATCACATACCGCCCCGACCATACCCGTTGCATGACGCAGCTCTACAAGGGGGGCAAGTTGCAACGAACAAAATATTATTGCGATGACTTCGAAAGTGAGGTGGACGCAGAGGGGAAAGAACGAAAAATTCACTATCTTTGCGGAGGTACTGGC
>JAFRNH010000031.1 GCA_017430235.1 Paludibacteraceae bacterium
ATGGTTGCGCCTGGACGACCTTCGACGTGGGCATCTGTAATCTCATAATACTGGTAAGTTACCCCCAAGGAATCATTTTCAATAAAGGGTGGACATTCAGAATATTTGATTCTTTCCTCGTTAATATCTGGCCTTGACTCTAATATATATGCTTTCAACAGAGCAAGAAATCCATCATCCTTACGAATCATATCCCAACTGAACGACTTAGCTGTCTCCTTGTCGTATGTGATAACATATAAATAATAACAATCCCTGCAATTGCTATTAAAGTACTCAAAAAAATAAGTGATAAGGTGGTCGTTCTCATAAATAGGTTTAATTAAGAACATTTCACTACTCTCCCCCTGTGTTGGCCCTGGATAATTCCCGTTTTCATCCATGGTATTCTCTGCTTCCCAAGTTCCTTTGCCTTTATTAAAAGCCTCCTCAAAACTGGTAGCTCCCGATGATGCATAAGAGTATTTGCTATTCAATCTTAGGAAATCCCGTTCTATCGCTTCACACACTTCTTGCGACAATCCTTTCCTCAAAAAATACATCTCTATCTTAGCGGATTCTCCCATCTCGCCCTTCATATTCAACAACGTATCGTTGTCTATAATGCTCACTCGAGCAGTATTTAATTCCTGTCTGAATGTGTTTGTTAATGATTCAAAAAAATCATAGTCATAATATAAATATTTCCCAATAAACATCGATGTCATCGACTGCTCCATGATTGTTTCCGTGATAGATGGACGCTTCTCTTCAGGAATAGGTACTGTCGCATGAGAAATAGAATCTAAATATAATTCCGTCCTAAGTTCATCCTTTGTAAAATCAAGACGGAGGTAAGGCTCTCCCTCATTAAGCTGTTCATATTTCTCAAGATACAGTTCATTATTTCGGAAAGCGTATTCGAAAACAATATGCTCAATATCAATCACTAATCTACCTTTCTCTGGAATCGTTATGGAAGTTTCTGTTGAAAATAGGGGTATTTTGCACTCCTTTATCTGCTCATATTGATTGTTTCCCTTACCCAGATAAAGGGAAAATAAAAAAACGTATCTGCCATCATCATCTCGATTGTAATCGGCACCAGTTGTATCTGCATATGTAACGACCAACCTGTCTAATACAACAGAATCTTGTATACCATCTCCATTTATATCTCCCACGTCAGAGATTTGAAAACCTACGTACTCCGTATCATCCTGTGTGTTATCAGAGGAATTGGAACCACATCCGAAAACAATTGGGATAAGCAACCAGATGAAATATTTATACCAATGTGTCATGTCTATTAAATTTATATAACAAGCTACTAAGACAACGTTCTAATTTTCGGAAACGGTTATTCTCGTTATCTTATTTTTTACTACAAAGATAAGAAACAAATCCTAACTTCACTATTTTGTTTTTTTCTGTTCCCATTTTGTAGAGACGCACGGCCGTGCGTCTCTACTACCATCACCTCCGCAAAAACCTTCTGCCCTCCTTCGTCAAAAAAGGTTCTATTTCGTTGAGCGGAATGATTGCTTCCGGACATCCTTCGAAGCAATCATCTGTAATCTCATAACGCTGATAACATATACATAAAGAGTCATCACGACCAATATAAGGAGGACACTCAGAATATTTGAATCTTCCTTCCTCTATATCTTTCTCCTTCGATATATATGACATCAACAAACTGCGGAAATCATCATTCTTACGAATCATATCCCAACTAAATGACTTTCCTGTCTTTTTGTCGTATGTTATGAAATATGTATAATAACAAACTCTACAATCAAAACTTTCGTATTCAAACAGATAGGTAACGAAATGGTCATTCTCGTAAACAGGCATAATACGGTAGGTCTCATCCTCTTCGAAACCCTTCAATTTCATGTTTCCCAATAATTCTTTGTTCTTATAAAAGACATCTTCAAGACTTGTATCTTCTGACAATTCACGATCTGATATGTTAGAATAATTATATCTGTATTCCCTTTTTCGGAGATTTGGATTTAGAAAGTCGTGTTTTATGGCGTTAATAACTTTTTGCGACAATCCCTTTTTCATGAAGCACAATTTTACGCTAGTACCATTCTCATTTACTGCTTCCATTTTCAACATCGTATCATTGTCGATAACACTCATCTTACTAGCAGTCATCTCTTTTTTGTTCGACGTTACTAACGAATCACATAACACAACAGAATCTTGAATGCCATCTCCATTTATATCTCCCACGTCAGAAATTTGAAAATCTTCATTCTCCGTATCACTCTGTGTGTTATCAGAGGAATTGGAACCACATCCGAAAACAATTGGGATAAGCAACCAGATGAAATATTTAAACCAATGTGTCATATCTATTAAATTTCATTAAAGATGAGTTGAGAGAGTAATAATTATTTGTCATGTCCTCGCATACAAAAATATAAAACAACTCCGAATCTCAACATCAATAACGAAACATTCTTCGTCCGTCTATGTCTGAAGGAATGTTAATACTGCAACATTAAACTCATTCGGTTTCTTGTTCGCAATAAAATGGTTCCCTTGAATCAAGCATAACTTTGCGTTTTTTATATGATCAGCAATAAGACGCGTATGTGATTCTTTTACCATATCATTTGTCCCTGCGATAACAAGCGTAGGGACATCTATTTTTGCTAATTCCTCAACAGCAATAGCAGGGTCATTGACCATCAGACCTAACATCTCTGCATGAGCTTTTGCCTCAGGACTCTTATTCGCAAAGATACGAGCCACTCTATATCCTAGCTCTATCGGCAACTGAACCGTTCGTTTAATACCTCCAGCATCAAGATTACCCCCATTTAAAATAAGTTTATTCACTTTGGAGGAATACTTAAGGGCAAATATCATTGCAATATTAGCGCCATCAGAAAATCCTAAAATATTAGCCTTCTCAATATGTAGTCTATCCATAAATGCAGATAAGTCATCTGCGAACTGTCGAATAGTGAATGGAGCGTCGCCCCTGGGAGTCTTTCCATGTCCGCGGGTATCCACCGCATAAACATGATAGCTTTGTGCAAATGCAGAAATCTGATTGACGAAATAAGTATGGCCTTCACCGTTACCATGAAGAAGGATCAAAGGAAACCCTGTTCCCTGTTCTTTGTAATAATGTAATATATCTGCCATTCTAATCATTATCTTGTTCCTAAATACAAAATTAAAAAACAAATCCAAAATTCACTGTTTTGAATTTATTTTGGTTCCCATTTGTAGAGACGCAATGCATTGCGTCTCTACGACGCCAGTTTAACAAATTGCAAGAAAACTGAAGAAACCAGGAACCTGCAGGAATTTCATCATCCCATAATTCATACAATTTGTTTTAAAACAGTGATTTTACAGAACACATCATTAAATTAAGGAAACTATCATTTGCTCATGTCGAGCAAGGAATTTAACTTTGCATTTGATTATAGGTGAATTCTATAAATAGACGAGGAAAATTAGATTAGAATATGGATTTTATAGTAAAAAACTTAGGAGAGTGTAAAATTAAATCTCCTTTGAAACTATCAACAGTAAAGGGAGATGGTATTTATGATTTCGTAGAGGACGGAGAACGCGTACTCTATTCTTCTTCGTTGCAGGAAGTAATGACGGCAATAAAGAATGGTGCTGAATTAAGATCGTTTGAGAAACCTGGGCCTAAAGAATACATCTATTTCGAACCTGCCAAAACAAAAGTTGCTATTGTAACATGCGGAGGACTTTGTCCGGGTCTCAACAACGTAATACGCGGATTGGTATGTCACTTGTGGAATCGTTACGGTGTAAAGAACATCGTTGGTGTACAATATGGTTTTGCTGGTTTAAATCCAGTCAATCAGATGCCTTTTATAAATTTAGATCCCGACTTGGTGGATGATATTCATAAAGATGGAGGATCAATGTTGGCCTCTTCTCGTGGCAACCAACCAAGTGAAGTGATTGTAGACACTTTGGAAAAGAACAATATCAACATTCTATTCTGCGTGGGTGGCGATGGTACCCTTCGAGGAGCTCACGACATCTATAAGGAGATTGAACGTAGAAATTTGAAAATCAGCATCGCTTGTGTTCCAAAGACAATTGACAACGATATTAGTTATATTGATAAGTCTTTCGGATTTGAATCTGCATTCACCTCTGCACAAAACATCATCTTGAATGCTCATTATGAAGCTAAAGGTGCTCAGAATGGTGTGGCTTTAATCAAGTTGATGGGACGTGATTCTGGCTTTATCGCTGCCAATGTAGCATTGGCGGTTCCTGATGTAAACTTCTGCCTAATTCCAGAAATGAATTTTGATTTGGAGAATGATAGTCAGACTGGATTCTTGAACTGTTTGGAAAGACGTTTGATGAGCAAGAAGCATGCTGTTGTCGTAGTAGCTGAAGGTGCTGGTCAACAATTCATGACAGGAGAACGAAAGGTAGATGCATCGGGCAATGTGTTGCATGAGGATATCGGTATCTTTATGAAGAATCAAATCATCGATTTCTTCACCAAGAAAAACATTCCTATTAGTGTCAAATATTTTGATCCAAGCTATATCATCCGTAGTATTCCAGCAAATGCCAATGACAGCAAGTTCTGTGAACAATTAACCCAGAATGCGGTACACGCTGCTATGGCGGGACGTACGGATTTCGTGGTAGGTAACTGGAATAACTCATTCACATTGTTGCCAATCACAACTGCCACCTCGCAACGTAAGAAGGTTAATCTCGAAAGCGAATTCTGGTGGAGTGTTGTAGAAGCAACCGGACAACCAATGGAGATGAAAGCAAAGGAATAAATCTTCAGATAGAAAAGCAAAACAATAACAAAGGCTTATACATTGTAGCGCATTAGCGAAAAAATGTATAAGCCTTTTTGCTGACCTTATCAGTCGATGCTATCAAAGCGCGATTGAATGAGAATTACCAATAAACAGCAGGACAAGGATATTTCTCCACATGTTTGATTATGTAGATGAAATTAAATTCGTGTGACCATGATCCATTTTTCTTTTTGGAAGTGAACAAATCATACACATAGTAAAACTGAACTCCCTTATAATGACCACCAGCCATCAATCCGACCACATTCACTCCATTCAAGTTGTTTTTGTCAGAGACACCAAACATTAGTGGTTCCCAAGAAAAGCCTACACCTGCGTTCAGCATTTGAGAGTCACCTTGTCTCTGATACGAACCATTCAAAAAGAGGTATTTTCCAGAAAGGCTTTCCCTTCCCCATAATCCATTGCTATATTGCAAATCTTGAACGAAATTGATATGTCCGACATACTTTCTATGTAAAACATTATCCTTCAATTCCATGAAACCATTATTTGGTTCTGTAATATGATACACTGCAGCACCGACTGTCAAGCGGTTTTCCAACACATAAGAGAGTCCAACAGAAAAATCGAAATGAACACGCGTATCTTCGTCAAATTCTTCCAAGGTGGATAATGTGGGACGTCGTGTATTCATATCATACTGATCTCCATATTTTACTTTATCCCATGACAAGTGATTGAGGAATAAAGAACCTTGCAAACCTAAGCGGATGTATTGTTCATCCTTAATTTTTAGTGTATGAGCATAAGTAGGAGAAAACTCATTCACTGTAAATACACCTTTCGACATATTGTCAAAAGCATAGACAAAACCTACGGAACAGATTCTTTTATGGAAACTCTGATCATAAGATGCTCTGACTGTATGATAGTTATTCCCCAATGCCAACCATTGTTGTCTGTAACTGAGGCCAAAACGAATATCATACGCATTACCCGCCAAAGAGGGATTAAGGCTAAACGGAGTCAGATTATGTCCAACCAAAGAATAATCCTCTCGAGCATAGGTAGCTACAAAAAGGCAAAATGCCGACAAAAACAATACAATTTTTCTCATCACTCTTCAACTTTATCTAATTAGAGAGACCGAACCTCGTCTTTCTCCCTCCTTGTTGATACCTTTATATCCACTCTTATATTTACAATACCAACCATACACTCCCCATGGACATGGTTTGCCATCGTAAGTTCCATCCCATTCATCATTAATGCTTTGTCCTTCGAAGACAACCTCTCCTAATCGATTGAAAATGATAAACGAGAACTCATCTATAAACTCTCCGCCATAGAATTTAAAGCGGTCATTCAACTCATCGCCATTAGGAGTGAATCCTTCTGCAGCCCAGAAATCAAGCCATGTATATACAGTAGACTTTCCTGTATATTCACATCCAAATTCATCTATGGCACGTACTCTTACGATAAACGAGTCTGCAGCATTTGGGTCATAGAAGTGAGATGTATTAACACCCTTTTCCTCTTTCATATTATCACCTGTTTCCCAATACCATTTAGAGGTTTTAGGGAAGACACCATTGAATCGTACATTCGAACTACCCTCTTCCACGAAATCTGGTGATACCGAGAATTCTATTTCACGACGAGGTATCAAATCCACATCCACTTTAGCAGTACCCTTGCAACCAAACACATCCGTACCTTCTACGATCATCTGTGTTGGTCCATCAATCGTTGCAGCCAAATTAGCTGTCAAACCATTCAACGCAACACTTGCGCTATATGGTTCACTTGTCCATCTATAAACCTCAGCACCTCTTGCATACAAATGCACAGTATCTGGCAAACCAGGGCAACCTGATTGTGGTCCCTTCTCAATCGTAACTGTAGGAGAAGGACGTACTTGAACCACTTTGCTTGCTTTCGATGTACAACCTTGCGCATTTGTTCCATATACAGTATATTCTGCAGAAGAACTTGTATTATACGTGATAGATGAAGTCTCATCACCCGTATTCCACTTATACGTGTCTGCGCCTGATGCATACAGAGAGAACTCATCGCCCAAGCAGACAGCAGAATCACCAGAGATATAAATAGAAGGCAAGGACTGAACAACAATTTGAATATCAATTGAAGCAGGACAGTTACTTACATTACTTCCCGTCATACGAAGCAGCATATTCGTCTTTGGTGTCACATTGATAGAGGAACCACTATATTCATTTACTCCATCACTCCAACTATAAGTAAGAGCACCACCACCCTGAATCGTTGTAGACTCACCAAGACATACAGTTGTACGTCCTGCATACGTCAATTCAGGCAATTCTGTCAAAGCGATCTCATGAACAGCCGTAGCCTTACATCCATACTTGTTTTCTGCTGTAACAGTAAACGATGTATCAGACATAATCATCGGTGTGATAACAGAACCAACATTTCCACTACTCCAAGAGAAACCTGCTGTTTCCGCATTACCATCGAAGGCCTCAATAGTAGCTAACGATCCTTGACATGCTTTCAAATCACCCTTGGTATATACCATAGGATTCGGATTCACCTTTACAGGAACAGGTATCATCACCTCACATCCCTTATCTGTATATCCATACAATGAATATTCAGTAGAGTTCGTTGGGTAAATCGTGATGGTATCCGTTTTTTGTCCGTTACTCCATTGATAATAATCTGCGCCATGTCCAATCAAAGAAGCAGAATCGCCAGCACAGACGCCCGTCACACCGCTACCCGATACCCACAAAGATGGAACAGGCAATATACTTACAGGAATTATCATCGAAGATGAACATCCATTGATAACACCTTTTACTTTCAACTCCATATCATTCTCGAGCACTCTACTAAAGACAGAGGTTCCCGTACCATCCTGCCATTCATACGTATTGGCACCAGATGCTGTGATCGTCACAATCTGACCGGAGCAAACTGCCGTTTCTCCCGTATAAGAAAGGACTGGGAGTTCTTTCATTTTAATTGTCCATTTTGCCGTTGATTCACACAAATTATCATCGACACAACGAACCGTCAATGTATCATCTTTTGTGATTTTAAGAGTGATCTTCGGTCCATAAGCATTATTACTCCAGAAATATTCAGACGCACCAGAAACTGAGACTTGTGCATCATCACCATCACAGACTTCTCTATCTCCCGTAATAGTAATTTTCGGAGGTTCATTAACCGTCACCTTAATAGAAGCCGTACCCACACAACCACCGTTGGTAGTCGTTCCCGTCACAAAATAATCAGACATGGAATAAGGGTGAACATCGATAGAGTCCGTATTATCCGAAGTATTCCAGCTATAGGAATCAGCACCTCTTGCATACAATCGTGTGGTATCACCCTGACAGATGGTTGTATTACCTTCTATCCAAACGGTAGGAACATTCAACAATTTCACTTTAAATTCCGCACGACCCTTACAGTTATTGGAGACACCTTCCACCCAGTAGATTGTATCCTGCGTAGGGGTACGAACAATGGTTGTTTGTCCCGAAGTGCCATCATACCAAGTCACATTCGAACCTACACCCGTTACAGTCAGAGTCGTACTCTTTCCTTCACAGATGGCAGAATCACCCGTGATTTTAACATCTGGCAAATCCTTCACCTTTACAGTAAACTCTGCAGGTCTTGATATACAGTTTTTCTCATCCACACAAGTAACCGAATATTCAGTTGTCGTATCAGGATAAACTGTTCTTGAAGGACCATTAAACAAATCTTTCCACACATACGTCACACTACCATTGGAAGATAAGACATTCGCCTGTAGTTTGGCTGGATCATTTTGACAAATCAAGCCATCTCCAGTAATATTCACCTCAGGAAGCGGATTTACGCGTATTGTCTTAGACATTTCTGAATAGCAACCATTGCTGTAAGATGCCGTAACGGTATAGACTGTATTATCTTGCAACGGACGAGCCTTCATTTGCGCATCAGTGGTACCAATATCCCAAATAAAGGAGACCGTCTCACCTGTTGTGTTTCCATATTCAATGGCCGTCAATGTTGCCGTATCACCCAAGC
Organism: Paludibacteraceae bacterium; assembly: GCA_017430235.1. Classification (GTDB taxonomy): domain Bacteria; phylum Bacteroidota; class Bacteroidia; order Bacteroidales; family Paludibacteraceae; genus UBA1181. Next base: position 8,865 of record JAFRNH010000031.1, read on the forward strand.
AGACCTCATCATCACCCTTGATCAACAACATCGGGCTCTCCTTTACGGACACACGGAAATTCGCCTTGTAAGAGCACAAGAACTCATCAATAACTTCCACCACGAAGACTTGCGATGCATCTATTCTCTTTCTAATTTGCATCGTCGTATCGCCCGTATCCCATTTATATCTACTCTTATTGGAAGCACCGATAGCAATCAAATTAATGGTATCTCCACGACACACACTACTTTCAGATGAAATGTTCAATTTAGGGAAATAACGCACATCAACGATTTTCTCTATAGATGCAGTACATCCCAAAACCGTCTGCACCGTCAATGACACGTTATAATCCTTCGGATCCATATACATAGCATCAGGTTCCCTCACAGCGGAGGTTTTTCCATTTCCAAAATCCCAATAATAACCAGAGATCTCATCTCCCACGATGTCATCCTTGATATTTTTAAAGTGAACAAGACCCTCACAATCATTCTCGAATTCGAAATCCAAAGTAGCATTCATCTCTTCCAAGATAGTTGTCAACTTCACTTCCGATTTACAATCATCAGAGTTGTAGACTGTACATTGGATCTCATCACCTGGCACTTTCAAATCGTTAGCAATTGTAGCGATAGAAGGATCATCTGGATCAACACTTATATTTACATTGTTTTTACTTTTCCACTCATACTTGCTAAAACCTTTTGGAGCATAGAACACAGCATCTTCGTTGATACAGTTTTTCACTGTCAACTCCAACTTTCTAGTCTCTGCCCAGAAATAACCATACGAACGGTGTTTACCACCTGATATCGTTTCACCACCCATAGTGCTTGTTTTGGAACTCAAGCAATCACGGTTGATAATCTCGATGGTTACCTCCTCACCAATGTGATTTGACAAGTCAAAGTTTCCGTATGTCCATGGAACATACGCAAACTCATAGAGGTCGCCATTTCTATGCAATGGAGAAGATGGACATTGGCCCTCGTCTGCAGCCAATTTCAAGGCCACTTTATTCGTTCCAGATGCGTTTACTTTAAAGTTACCGCACTGCAAAAGGGAACTAACACCCGTAGCTGGATTATACAAACTTACATTCATTTGGAATGTAGGATATTGATCTCCAGTATGTTCCGTGCGAGCCGTACCTGTACCTACCAAGTCAGGACAGTGCATAACAACAGCATAACGATAAGTCAACAGTGTAGTGTTCTCTGTTACAACAAACTTATACACCATTCTCTCTGCCATTGCATTTTTCACACCTTGATTCTCGGCAGCCTCCATAGAGCCTATTCGAGCAGTCATTTTTCCTTCCGGATTGGTAGATGTTAGATAACAACGCATGTTGTCATCAGGCACATCCTGCGCATTGTTCTTTATACTAAAATGTCTTCTGTTTTCCGCACCCATTTCTGCACGTGCCGGAGTCCATGTATCGAACTTATATGTGCTATCTGTCGTATCAAAATAGAATCCACCCGTGTAACACTCCCATCCATCGAAGTTTCCATTTTCAAAACTAAGATTCGGAGTGTCTATGTTCGATCTATCTATCTGCGAATAGGCACTTACCATCATAATGAACGGCACCAACATTGCCATCCAATATTTACGCTTGTTGGTTGAACCAATAATTAGATTTAAGGACATAAATATATCTGCTTTCACTAAAAAATTCACGATGTAAAATCTCTATCACCTTGTCTAAAATAAAAAGTAATGAACAATTTACAACCTCATACTTTTTAATTTTCCCTATTACTCATCATCTGCAAAGATGATATTTTTATTTTTCATTTCATAATAAATGTGAAAAAAAATGTTTGAAATTCAACGAACGACCATTTTTTTACAACGAAAATTTATCTCACTTATCTTGTGTTTTATCGTATAATACCCTATTTAAAACGAAGCAGAGACGATGTACTCACCGCCTCTGCATTTTATTTTACTTATTCCTTTATTCCCCCTCTCAACGTCCACTTGATTTGGACATTTCATCATTACTCGAAACGTAATATTTCACCAGGTTCAATTACCTGAATATACCACCTGATTAGGTCGCACACCATAAGAGATCAGTTGGTTCTTTATTTTGGAGAAATAAACCATATTCTTCTTAATAAGATACTTATTTTGCGCTGAATTTGAAGTTACATCCTCCAATGTCACCTTTGCTTTAGGATTACTTTTCAGATATTTCGCCACCATTTGCAAATCATTCTGCATAGAAGGTGTCAATTCCGCTTCTCCTGGATCTTTAAACTCTAACATGACATAGAACGCATTAGAGCATCGAGCCTTAATCTTCTTTTTGCGGACAGTAACCGAACCAATCTTTTGTGCTGGTATGTCAGACTCAATCTGAAGTTTTGATTTCTCCTCCTCTACTACGGTTGGCTCTGTTTTTACAGGTTCCTCATTATTCGTCTGCTCTTGTTTCTGCGCCGTTTGCTGGTTGACAGCCGACGATTTACTACTATTATTAGAAGAAGTATTCGACTTAGCTGAAGAACCGCTCTTCATACTTGCAGGCTGACTCTTCTTGCTGTTTGTAGAAGGTGTCCAAATCTTCAAGCCATCTGCTTTTGCTGTAGAATCGGCAAGCCATTTATAGTTGATGTCGATAACATCCTCGCAAGTAGTATCAACAGGCACCACCACAACTTTTGGAGCCTCTTCCTCCTCCACCACTTCAGGCTCTGGAGTGATAAGAGTGTCCAAATCATACTGAGCAGCCTGTACCAACTTTCCTCTATCATCTGATTTAAACTGATAAACAAAACCTATTGTGGCACCCGCCTTGAACAAACGCATTTTATCACTCAAATCAGAAGAGAAACTATTCTGAGGATACTTATCCGATGTGGAATCGTAAAAGACATCATTCTCATTCTGTGCTATGAAATTAGTAGCACTCAAAGAGGCATATACACCCAAATAGAAACGCCAATGGTTATCTATCATACGGGAAAAACCTATTTCCGCAAAAGGAGAAATACCCACCTTTTTACAAATAAACTCACCATTTACATTGTACCTATCTTTCTTGAATCCATGATTTGGCATATCATGGAATAAGACATTCAGTTCTTCGTAATATGCCGTTGTCGTCAGATTTCCTTCCGAATAATACTTATGCAACAACATAGGTATTTCTACAGCAGCACCCACATTAACTCTCATATCCCAATACCATCCAAGTTGAAACTGAGTTCTGAATGAAATCGGTATAGATATCGAAGCAACTCTCTGAGTCTCATTTAGGTGATCCTTAACGTACAAGACATAAGTGTAATTATAATTCGACTCGTCCGTTTGTTTTTTTCCATCAGCCAAATCATAATCGGGCAATTTATATCTTGAAGTATAAAGATTGCAATAAGCACCTATTCCCGCTCCAAAATTTTTATGGAAATAATAAGCGTAATTCAATCCTATTTTACCACCCATTCCTATCTTACTCTCTCCCCAATTAGGGTTATATAGCATGGTATGAACGCCACCACCCATGTCGAACATTAAGTGGGAGCCATCTATTTGCGCATTGAGTTGTGACATATTCAAGAAGAAGATGACAACCGAACATATTATGTAAATAATCTTCTTCATTTTACAGAAAATTTAGTGCCAAGAATATCATCATCGTACAATTCTATATAAAGTATATACCATCCTGGTTGCAAAGAAGAAACATCTAGTTTCTTTAAGTCATCCACACGAAGTAATACTCTACCATAATTATCAGAAATATAAATCGATTTCACAGAATCTCCATTGAAATTATGTAAATCGACATGAATCTCATCGCCCTTAGAGACTGGATTTGGTGTAACTGAAATGCTTCTGGATGAGCTTCTTGTTACTGCTTTCTTTATAAACAATGGGCAGAAGGTCTCATAAGATCCATCTACTCTATAAGCCTTAGCCGAGTATGCACCAGGCTTCAAACCTTCTGGACAATACAAGTATTGATTTGTTTCATATTCTTGTCTTTGTCCATTATAATACCATTGATAAGATTCATACTCTGAATCTGGATTAGCTATAGCCAACACATCACCCCATCCGACCATCTCAATAATCTCAGAATGTTTAGGAACTAATGTGTCCACAATTCTTTTCTCACATCCATTCAAAGAGGCCAAGACTTCCAACACGAAGCCATCAGACTCCGAAGGAATGAACCGCCAATAAGAAGGCTCTCTATAAATTACGCCATCCTCCTTTAGGGTGTCAGAGTTGATAATCCATGTATAATGAGTGGCACCCGTCATTTCCACCTTCAATGTTTCATTTGCGCAGAAAAACTCTGGCACTTCATAATGGATCCTACGATAATCTGCCTTTACGACAATTTTCGCCACAATCTCCGTCGAGTCTTTCCACTTCAACGTCTGAATTGTACCATCATCTTCTGGGGTAAATACATTTCCTTCATATAAAGCATCCGGACATACATACAAGACTGTATCATATCCTGTTTTGGCTGCAATTAATGTGTCATACATTTGATGAGAGCATCCATCTCTTGTAATAGAGATCTTTAATGAATGTCCATTTTTGTATGAGATATCTACAGGGAAGGCCACCGTCGTTCCATAACGAATGGTTCCATCATCCAACCTCCATACTGAATTTGGAGAAGGAGGGAAAAGCGTTATCGTCAGCACTTCACCCACGTAGAACGAATCTTTCCTATTGATTGTCATATCATCAAAATTCGTATTCAATATGATGGTTGCATTTTCATACAACGTATCGTTCCACAGCAACTGTTTCTTAGTTGAATCGTCGGCAGATGTAAACACATTGCCATAGTAATCCATATTCGGACAAACATAGAATATCGTATCTTTCTTTACTGAATATCTCAAAATAGGATAACCATTATTCTCCCCTTTTTTATCCACGGCCCACTTCAGATAAGAGGGGTTGTTCTGACCATCCACCCATCCATTCAGAGCCTCAACAAAATCGGTTGTCTCATACACAGGTTTGGTCAATGTGCAATTACGTCCAGAACCTGTAAACAAAGCATTTTCCAAACCTTCCGCAGATATACTATCCGCACAAGAGTATAAGAATCCATACGTAGGCAATCCTTCATCAGACATAGTAGGTTGACTACACGTTTTATAGCAATTATAAACTCTTCCTGCTTCTTGATAACCAACGACACTCATCACGTCCACATAGGCTGTGTTATACGAATTAGCCAGGACTCCCGCTTCTTTCAAGTATCCAATCAGACCGCCACCATGCGCAGATGCAGGAGCATCTAACATCGTCACATATCCTCTGTTGGCACAATTTATCACCTTTGCTTTATTCGAACTCAAACAACCAACGACACCTCCTGCTGCAGCACAGAATCCATTCACTTCCGCCTCATTCACACAGGCATCCACCAATCCGAAATTGTCGCCAACTACACCTCCCACATACGTTTCCGCACTCTTATTTTCTTTATAATCCCAATAATCCAAATATACGATTCCATTGGTTCGACATCCGCTGATAGAGCCCTTGTTAATTCCGACAATACCGCCCAAGTATAATGACGTACAATCTTCTGAAACCCCATCCAAATAGATGGCTCCGCCACAACTACAATTGGATATTTCTCCATTATTCACAACTGCCAACATACCTGCTTGTACACTCTTCAACGCATAGACATAAAAGTATGTGTTTTTAACTTTTAGATTCTTGATGGTTCCATTGTTACTATTCACAAGACCAGCATGAGCAGAGGTGTCTTCCATAAACAAGCCACTAATCGATTTTTCCTTTCCATCAAATGTACCTTGGAAGTTCTTCATTGGAGTCCATTTATATTCACCCATGTCCACATCTGCCATCAAGCACACCTCTTTATCTTTTAACGAACTCTGTCGTGCACCATTCAATCCGTTTGTGACAGATATCATCCAAGCCAATGCCTTATTATCCAACAATAAAATGGTGTTACCATCTTCAATATACGTTCTCGGACGTTCCTTCACCACATCGACCCATTTGGTTGTCGGTTTCGAATGTTGTTTTTCGCCATCATCCATTGTAATAAGCAATTTCGGATAGCCTTTATTTTCATTCTCCGTATCTGTAATCCATGTTGCCAAATCATCTGCTGATTGGGATTTCACCCAAGCATTCAAAGCTGTTGGGAAGTCATACGTATCATATACCATGTCAACAAGTGCACATTTCCTGCCTTTTCCGCGGAATCCATAATCTGCCATAGATAAAGACGAAATACTATCCAAACAGGCATAGACATAAGAATTATTGGAAACCGAACTACCCTCGCCCAACGTGATATGAGAGGAGGTGGAATAACAATTCTGTACGGAACCCTCTTTCATCATGCCCACCAAGCCATTTCCATCAACAGAAGCTATACAATAACTGTTTATCAATTTTGAATCGTCTGTCATCATCGTACCAACGATTCCTCCGCAACAGATCGATCCACCTCTTATGACACCAGTGGAGGCACAATTCATCACCACTCCATAATTCATGGCAACGATTCCTCCCATGCTTTGGCAATAGCCATCAATAGTAGCTTTGTTAACACAGTTCTTTATAGTACCATAGTTATAAGAAACGATACCTCCATAATAACTGTTATCCAGTACATTTCCAGATAAAATCCATTTACCTGCTATTCGACAACCATCCACCACACCATAGTTGTTGGCTACAACACAACCTACAGAAATTTCAGAAGAGGAGATATATGACATTTCCGAAAAAGTCGCACTACAATTCTGCACTGTTCCATAGTTGTCGACAACAAACGAGGAGAAAGATTTGTCTTTGTATTGTTCGACCCATTGACCGATAACGCCATCATTTCGTTTCAAGTTTTTGATAACTCCCTTATTTACTTTGCAAAAGGTGCAACTTGAATCCACCATACTGGTGATACTCTTTCCATTTCCATCAAAGACTCCTTCGAATGTAGATATAAACATAGGGAAAGCATGCTCAGCCATGTTCACATCTCTGACCAAAAAGATAGTTTTACCCGCAAATGTAGATTTACGTGCTCTGTTCAATCCATTACTAACCGATGCAACCCAAGCTACTGCTCGATTGTCATTCAAAAAGATTGTATCATTTCTCTCTATATAAGAGTCTGGCTTCGCAACAATCACATCCGTCCAACTGTCTGCCACCGCGGAAACACTAAGCAGCAGAGAGATGCAACATATAATATATTTAGTCATGTCTTTCATTCCAATAAACTTCGTTACAATTCCAAGAATTAATCATTGTAGACCATCCATTAAATGAGCCTTCTATAAAAAATCCTGTAGGAATCCATGTGAAACGACCCTCTCCAAAAGGCACTCCATTTTTCATGTATCCCTCATATTTCCAATTTCGTGTTCTAACACTTCTATACTTCACCTGATTGTCTTGGATATTTTTTCCAAACACCTCTTTTTCCGACAAAACGGAATCCTTACGCAACACTTTTCCTGCGATATCCATATAAGACGTGATAGACTTTCCTCCTCTTTGATATTCCGTCTGTTTCTTTGCATAGCCTTTTTTCATACAAAGATTACCTTTATTATCAAGGAAAGACTCCTCTATCAATCGACGATAAGAATCATACTTATACTCTATAGAGAACAGAGGATTGGATTTTGCATCGAATGCAATCTCCCTAACCAAATTTGGACCTTCGTAGATCAGAGAATCCCAACTACAACCATCGACCGTCATTGGATTTTTATTGTCATCTAGATAGTAGCGGCATATAGGTCTTCCATAAGCATCGTTCTTTAAACGTTCTATCGCATATTTCTTCTTAGGAGTATAAACCACATAGCCCGAAACATCATAGTAAACAGTTTCTTTCTTAAATCGATTTTCATCATAAACGTATTCGCAACAACACCAACCTCCAGTTCCGTTGATAGGCTTTTTGCCATCGCTTGAATAACATTCAATGGATGTCACATTCCCATACGGATTATATGTATAAACGATTTGCAGCATATTCTTCACATTCACACCATTACTATCTCGGAAAGAAACTTTCGTGCAATTGTTAAAATCATCATAGTCGTATGTAATTGAATAGACAGATCCTTCAATAGCAACAGGTTGTTTGTCCTTTCCTACGTAGGATTTTTTTACCAAATTATCACGCTCATCATATTCATACAGAACTCCAGCCACACCTTTTTTATCTGCAACAATGCTATCATCCCGATATCCCCAAAGGGCAATCAACCGATTCTGTTCGTTATACACTGGCTTGACATACATGGCACTATCCATATCACATTCACACACATATCCTTCGGAACATATACCGTATCCTCTTTCACCCACAATCACATCTGAATCATCTTTACATAGGCACTTAATGAGATAACCATTGTCATCATACTCATACTCAATACGATGACAAACATCATCATAGTCAATGATTGAAACCGGTTCGCCATTTTCACCAAAATATTCTACAGATGAGAGTCGTCCTAACTTGTCATATGAAAGTTTTTCAGATGAATAGCCTCGCATATTCTTAATTGGTGTTCCTTCTGGATTTAAATATGTACGACTAACGACTCTTCCCTTTTCATGTTGATTTTCAATCGACGATACCCCCTGGGCATCATATACATAATTGCCGTTTATGTCTACCGCGCCCTTACGTTTCAACAATCCATCATTATCATATTCATAACGATATGCATAGACCTTGTTTCTATCTTTGCTACGATTACCCCATGCATCGAAAAACTCAACCAATGAACGATGACCATTCTTATCCAATGTTATTCTAACGATGATTGCTCCATGCTGTGATGCTCGAATAGGTATACCTCCTGGACTCGTATAAATAGCACTATAAGTACTGTCTGTATATCCTGAATAGGAGAAGTTGTAAATCAGAGATCCTTTATCATCAAACGCTTTTTGTTGAATAACATGTTCATTACTCTCATCTGCCACAAATTCCCAACTGCACACATCATTCAAACGTGCAGCAAGACGGGATGCATGACTATCACCTATGGAAAAACTTGGATATAAAAAGACCTTGTTGAAAGTATTGGAGGTATTATATTTATTCATCTCCAATTTGCCATCGACAGCAGATACCTTCGTCCAATGAGAACTTAAAGCACCATCCTTCTCCAACATATATGAAATATGACGTTTTTTCGCCTCCGACTTTGATAGCTTATTAATACCTTCTGGCCATTCATAACGGAAAACGACCTCCTCATAATAAGCAACCTTATGATAAAACTTTGCCCAGTAGACAAATGCCAGCAAAGCTACAACTGCTATTGCCGCAATCAGTATTATTTTCTTTTTGTCTCGTTGTTTCATATTATTCCACCGTACATAAGAGGATCCATTCCATCCGTAATTTGACGTATCCATAAGCTACTTCTTTTCTTGAACGAAAAACCAACACCATCACACTGAAATCATTATCTAATAAATAATTAGTTCATGAAACCATCCTCATTTAAACCCTCTGAACAGCATCTAATCAGTTAGTTCCTCGTCTTATTTTAATGTATTTATTCTAAATAGTCTATATTTGAAGTACGAATATAAGGTTTTAACAAAAAAAAACAAAATTATTATTAGAAAACCTTTTCGTCAAAAAGAATAAATCTTTTCCTTACACAATATGAACTGTTCTTTGAGGGAATGGAATCTCAATGTTATTTTCACACAACGTCTGATAAATAATTTCCTTTGCCACTCCCGTTATGCGGAATTTATCCTCTACGGAAGCCCAGATGGTGACGTATAATTCCACTGAACTGTTTCCGAACTCATTCAAGAATACACCTATGCCTTTATCTTTATCCACTGAAGGGAGTCCATTATGCTCATAATCATACAATTTCATCAAAGACTCCTTCAACAATTCTCGTACTCTTTCAATATCCGTACCATACGCAACTCCCACACTCAACTTCGTGAATTCAAAACCGTGGTTACGTGTCAGATTTTTGAAATTCTTATTAAATAACGAGGTGTTCAAAAATGCTATCACACAACCATCCAACGTGATGATCTGGGTACTTTGATACGTAATGGAATCTACTCGACCACGAACGCCATCACATTCTATATAATCTCCAACACGAACACGTCCCGTCATCAAAGAGAGTCCGTAAATAAAGTTCTCCAACACATCCTTCATGGCAAAACCGAGACCTGTAGCTAAACCTGCTGTTACAATCGAGATACCCGATTTTGGAATGCGTAACATCACCAACACAAAGATAACAAAGACACCCCATATTAAAATAGAAATTATATTGTTCGCCAATGTGATATTCGCATCTCTGTTATCTGACGCATATTTCATGCGATATTTCTTATAAACCGATTTTGCAAAATAATCCACAAAACGGAATGTAAAAAAGAGCAAGGCTACAATCATCAGCTTCTGAACTGACAATTGACAAACTCCCTCTACATTGATGAAGTTTACAGAGAAAACAGACTCGACAGACTCCGTCAAATCAAATATGCCTGCAGAGAAATAGACACAAAGGTATAATGACAAGACTACCGCAACTGGTATCAACGTGATACGTGTCAAATCATAAAACCAAGTGATCTCAAAATTGTTACCTTTCTCCTTCTTGGTTGGATTCATCAGAGAAACAGCCTTACGTGCTGCTTTACCCATATTCTCTTCTCCATTTTTCTTCATGACACGAGTAGTCAAGAACCTGAATTCATAGCGTTTCAAAAGGTCTCTGATACATGTTATCGCTTGAATTGCCGTCAGTTGGAACAACCACCAGATAAAGATTTGAACCGCCAATAAGGTATAGCCCATCCAACTAGCAATACATGAGACAGCAATAACCAGCAATGAGATATATGCGTATGCTATATCACTAAATTGGATGTTTCCCTTGTGTCTACGAATCGCAATCCACTGCCAAATGGTGATGATCAACAACAATGGAGGGAATATCACATTCACAACACTATTACTGATAAAGACAATTCTGAAAACGATAATAACAAAGCCCATCAACAAGATAGGAAGATAAACTGAGAAACTACTTCTAATCTGATTCCCATTTACACGAATCAACAGAGAGAACAATACCGCACCAACTAACGTTGCATATTCGATCAAGAGGGAACTTGCCATCAGGAAGAAATGATGTGTCATCACTCCTCTCATCACCAATACAACGATGGCAAACAAAATCACAGCCGCAGCCAAAATGTAGTAAAATTTCTTTTGCTGAAATGCATGTCCCTTGAATTTTTCAGGAACGCAGAAACGAACAATCACGTTACTAAGAGCCATTGCTATGACTACATAGAACACAATAAACAAAGACAAGGCCAATACGATTGGTCCACGCCATTCAGACTTCACTCTTTTGTCCTTCGGTTGGTAATATTTTCCTCTGATATCCCTTTGAGCCTCTCTCCAATAGCGAGGGAAATCCTTCATAATCAAAAAATAATTCTCCCCTCCATTTTTAAATATCAACTGTTTGATATCATTGTATCGTTCCAAGGCATAATCATTCAACTTCTTAAGACGTTGTGATAGAAAAGTGTAGTGTTCACTCTCTTCCGATACACTATTATACATATCGATCAGACTAGCCTTTATCTCCTTGGCAATTGCAATACAGGAATCTCTATCTACCTGTGCAGCTCCACTAAGTTTGAAGAGCCCTTTTTTCTGCTTCATCTTTGTAGTGTCAATGTTTACAAGAGCTTGTCGGATAAACTCATCAAACGACAAGGAATCCAACTCGCCATCTTCATCCATACGAACACGGACTTGACTACGGATTGAGTCCAATTGTTCCTGACTCACCATTCTTTTCAATCTTGGTGGCAGGAGTTCCAAAACATCTATCAGATTATTGTATCGATTGATCTCATTTTGAAAATTTGCCAATATCTTATTATAGGGAACCTGATGAGAAGCAAATTCCTCATACATGGAGGTAGCCTCATGACAGGCGTAAGCCAGGTCAAATGTATGATCTTGTTTTTGTGAATAAAGCATTAGGGAAACCTGTTCGCTTTCCTTCATGATTTGAACAACTTTGTTATGTTGTCGCTCACGTATTGCTTCTGTATTTTTTATCGTCGTATCCTGCTCTTGTTTGTAATATTCCAACTCAGCACGAAGAACGGAGATTGTCTGTTCCAAGCTCTGTTCATTGAGTACGGCATACCCCCCCATCAAATGAAGAGATAAAAGAAGTAAAATGAATACGCGCTTCATAAACGAACTGTTTTTTTCTAAATTCTACTTAGTTTACCTAAAGATTTATTCAAGAAAAAGTGAGACGATAGCGCCTCACTTTCTCTAATTTATTTGTTTCAAAATATTAACGTCTAATCAACGTAAAGTGACCATGATATTGTTTTTCAATCTCTGCGATATCGATCATATACCAATAGTCGGTGGATGGCAGTGCGACGCCATTGTAAGTTCCATCCCAACCATCATTATCATCACCAAGGAACTGTGCCACCAATTTTCCGAATCTATCATAGATGTTTACAATAGCATTTGGATAAACCTCCGCCAATTTGCCAACAATCCATGTATCGTGAATTCCATCGCCATTTGGAGTGAAGAACTCAGGAATAATAACTTCTGGTGGATCCAATGAGAATCTGAAAGATGATGTACATCCATTATCATCTATAACACTAATCACATGAGCGCCAAATGACAAATTCTTAATTATATCCGACGTTGTTGATGTCGATTTGTTATCATCCAACCAGTAGGTGAAGACTCCCGTACCTCTCTCCTGATCAGTGATTACTTGACGATCACGAATACCAACAGAATCCATTGACAAGATCTTTGGATTGGATGTTACAACCACCGTGAATTGATCTTGTGCGGTACAAGTTCCACGAGTCATATCCACTACGTATGTTGTTGTTTCCAATGGAGTCACTCTGATATCTGAAGAAACAGCCACCTCAGTGCTTCCTCCCGTTGTCCATACATACGTGCTAGCTTCATAAGATGCAGCTGAAATAGACGAACTCTTCGTCTCGCAAATAGGAGAATCACCGATTATTTCACCTGTCAAAGGTTCATCCACATTCACCTTTACAGTATATGTCTCTTTGTTGTCGCATGCCTCATTGTATGCTTCCAAATAGTAAGAATATACAGACTGATGACCTGTGCCAGCTACAAATTTAGGTTTCACAGTGATTGTCTCACCAAGGTTCGTTCCTTGTATTGTATTATCTGAATCCCATGTTACCGTCGTACCTGCAGGCTGTACATCTGTTACAACAAGGTCTATCTCTTCACCCTCACAAATGGTTCGTGTAGCAGGCAATGTAACACTGATTGCAGGAATCACCTCCGCCTTTTCAAGTGAGTCTATCTTTTGTTCGCCATACGTGAAATTAATTGCGTATGAAGCATCTTCAATAGCAGTCACTTCCAGCACAAGAATATTGTTCACCAATTTCAACTGGTCTGTCATATCTACAGTAGTACCATTCATCGTACGTTTCACGGTCACATCATGAGAAACATTTTCTTGTCTGAACGGACCTGTTCCAGTCGTATCGATTCGCAACTCATATTTCATGTTATAACATTGTACATCAGCCAAAGAAGTAGTCATTTCAAGTACAGCATCTACCCATACATTCATTTCCGTCACTGCATCGCAATAATCATCATCATGCATCTGGATAATATACTTGTGATCTTTCTGTACATCAGTTACTGTATAGGAAACGGCATTAGCCACAGTATCATAAGCATTGTCAATCCATTTTACATCACTTAAGATACTACCATCTGTTGGTTCTAAGAATTGGATTGCCAAATCTTGTTTGTCTCCTCTTGGTACAATATAAGGATCTTTATTTTCAACTACCTTAATGTATGGTTTCACTTTCAAATCACCAATTGTCGTAGTGGCAGGGCAACCGAATCTATCAGCCTCAACCACATAATTACCACTGTTAGCAGGCTCGGTTGACTCAATGGTATAGGTTTCTGAAGTCTGACCAGAAATGACCTCATCGTTTTTCTTCCATACCAACGTATAGTCAAGTCCCGCAGGAGTAACGTTCACAGTGGAAGTGAACTTATCCTTTTCACACATGGTCAATACTGGCGTTGTATTTGTCAAACTGATTTCTGCATTAACCAAGTTGAAGAACAACTTAGTTGGACATCCATTAGTGAAATCAAGTCTGTATTGACCTGCACCTGATACTGGGAATGAAGTTCCAGATACACTAGAACCAGAAGGTGACGTTAATTTATAATCACCGCTACCCTCATAATCAGGAGTAACCGTTACAATTCCACCGCAATAGTAGAAAGGATCGGTGGTCATACCATCCTTATAGACAACTACAGCGTCGGTCGTCTTCGTTGGATCGGTCAATGTCAAAGAACCATTCAAAGGACCCTCACCCAACTTAACGATTATCGTCTTCGTTTCAACACAAGTTCCGGCAGTTACCGTCAATGTGTAAGGATACTCATCGCCATAATTACCAGGGAAGGCATGTGTAGTAAACTTCTCGTTAGTAGTACCCGTTTCTCCGTCGCCTGCCCATGCATAACTTGCACTTGCCGTATTTTTCTCCACTGTAGAAGATAGAGTGGCAGTCATAGCAGGACAAGTAGGAACCGTGTCAGGTGTAATAACATTCAAAGTATCAATAACTACAACGATTGGATCAACTGATGATACACAAGTTGCACCCGATGTCACATTCGCATTGTAAGAATATCTCACATAATAGGTACCAGACTCACTTACAACAGAGCCAAGAGGCAATGCAGTTGTACCAGCTGCATCGGAGAAGTACTCTTTATTGTAGATTTGTCCAGCCACTGTATTGGTCAATGTTACCGTAGGAGCCAAATCAACATTTGTCTCACATATAGCTGGAGGATTAGCGATTGACAATACTGGGTTAGCATAGACTGTCACCACGATTTCACTCTCTGTACTCTCAGCTCCCGTACTTGTCAATTTCTGAGTAACATAATATTTATATGTGCTCGTCAAAACCTCTCCTGCACGCATTGTTGCTGTTGGAGTTGGACCCGTAGGACCATCAGTTATCTTAGAATGATTCTCATCATACCAAATCAATTGATAAGCAGAAACTGGGTTCGTCAAGTCATTGATTTGAGCAGTCAATGGACTGGTTGTCTCGCCTTCGCAATAGGAAACTGGTGCAACAATTGGATTTGGAGAATCACTGATTACCACCGTTACGATATTTGTTTTTCCTTCACAATTATCAACTGTTTGTGACACACAATAATATTCTGTTTGGTCTTTACCTACCTGTACAGAAGGGTCAACCGTAGGAGTTGGCGTGCCACTCAAAGGTGTTCCGCATGTAGCGCCATCACTTGCGTACCAGTTAATTGTAGCTCCAGTCTCCTCTCCCGTATATACAGAAGGTTCTTGTTCCTTCACATTCTTATCAAACGTACCTGCACCATTCGCATCTGCCTTCAAGTATGTCACCTGAGTTGTTGGCAACTGAGGCACGAAGGTAACCTTCACATCAAAAGTAGCCGTATCGCCGTAGCAAATCTCACCAGAAGTAGGTATGGTATAGGTTTGACGTACTCCGTAATGATAATTCGTAGTTGTTGACACACTTGTTTTCGGTGTTGGAGTGGTTGCCTCCTCTGCTCCGTCCAAGAACCATTCGAAACCAGTTGCATAATAGTTGTTTGCATTATCCTCCACCTTCGTCACAGTCAGAGTTTGTGCAGGTTCTTCCGCACAGTAGGCAAGTTTATTTGCCGATACATCTGGTACTTTTACACCACGAACGTCGATTGTGATCTTACGATAAGCACTAATGTTATTTGGATTAGCTTTATCACGCTGTGCCACTTCGTAGGTGAATTTACCCACTGCATTTACAGGAGGAACGGTGGTTTCGTCCACACCATCCTTCCATACCAACTCGTATGTAACATCAGGTTTTGCCTGATTGATCTTTACATTTTCGCTTAATGCTGCTACTACCGGACTGTTCAAGCAATAGATAGTATCGTGAACAATTGGAGCAGGAGCACCCAATATAGGCACAACGACGATTGTTGTTTCACTCGGACATGTAACCTCTGAGTTTTCCAACTCCTGATAAATCCAATAGTAGAAGAATTCATCATCTGTTGATGACAAATCTGGAGTTGGGTTAGCTCTTGTTGTAGAGTATCCACTTGTAGGAGCTGTCATGGATGAAGATTGATCCTCCTGAGTGGAACCGATCACGCCCGACCAATAAACTTTCACGTTTGAATCAGCAGACTTAAGTGAAGCCACCTTAGCATCTATCAATGTATAATCAGGTGTACCGTCAGCTTTCAGGTACTCGCTGATTGAGGCATTGATTGGATCAGGGGTTGAATTGAACGTTACTGTTTTCGTGTCTGGTTTACTATCACAGTAGCCATCAGCAGAGGCGATTGCCTCGTATGATCCAGCTTTATATGTACTATTGTCTACCGTGATGGACGATGCATCAGAAACGGTTGTCGTGCCATCGATTGTCCAGTTTACTGTTGCTGTAGCAGGAACTGTCTGCGTTGTAACAGTTGTCACGTCACAAGCAGGAGTAACAGTCACCGTAACCTCTGCGGTTGGTTTCACTGTAAAATCATACTTTTCAGGATCGCTCGTACAATTAGGCGTTTTACTCTTATCTGTCAAAGTATAATAATAAGTGTATGGGACGGTTTTACCTGGCAAAGTAGACAAATCTGTGATTGCTGCCGAACTAGCATTTGCATCATTATACCAATTCACCTCGTAAGAATTCGAAGTAGGAAGTTTTGCCGTCTCATCACCCTGACAGAACTCTGGAATAGCCTGCAACGTCTCCTCTGGAATAGGGTTTACTGTAATTTTGTATGGATTTGCATCACCACGGCAACCTGTCGTTGTATTCACCAAGACGTAGTAGCTTGTAGATGGTGAATCTGCAGCCAATGTAGAAGCAACAGAAGGAGCAGCAGCCATCGGAGTCAAGGTGTCAGCATCCTGGTACCATAGTAGTTTGTAACCAGCAATGGTTTTATTAGGTTCTGCTGACAATGTGCCCTCACAGAATGGATCTGGATCGTTCAGTTTATCTGTCGGAACAGGGTCTGCATAAACGATGATGGTATCTGTTATGTCGCATGGTGTAGAAGTCATGGCAGGGTCATAATAATCATGAATAGAGATGATATATTTTGTACCTGTTTCCTCTACCTTCGACCAGTCTACTTTTAACTCAGGTGCCGTTTGAGCCGTCTCGCTACATGTTTTTGTTCCTAACAAATTAGAAGCTTTGACTTCATCTTTGTACCATGACACCTCATAATTATAATAATCTTTATCGTCTTTATCAATTCCATGGATAGGCTCCTTCAAACCAACTGTTGCTTCACCATCCTCCTTACAGAGTCTCAAAGTCTTACCACTCAATCGACCCTTATCAGACGTGAAAGTACGTTTCTCATCAGGATGAGAACATGCAGCACAATTCAATCCAGCGACAATCGGAATTGAAGAAATTGAAATTGCACGACAAGGAGACAAAGCACTCATGTGTTCCCATTCATCTCTTTCGTTTGACAAATAACTACCGTCACCTATCACCACGCGGAAATAGACATTCAACACATCTCCAGCCTGTATTTTTTCAAAAGCAGGATGAGTAGCAGGATCCTTAATCACAAATTCGCCACTAGACTGTATGCTACTCAAATCATACCATGTAATTTTATCGTCATCAACTACAGTAGGGTCTTCGTAGGCATATTGGAACAAATAACCAATATTCGAACCATAAAATTGTTTTGCCACATCAGAGATTTCAGCCTCCAATGTTAATATATCATCCACACAAAGATCTAGCAAATCCTTTGCATGACCACTCAACACTGCATCCACTGCAACATCAGGAGGTGTACATACAGAAAAGACAATATCATCAATAGCAAAGTCACCTTGACTCGTGCTATAACTATCTGTAATATTTACAACCTGAAGCACAACACAACTAAACGAATTGTCTGGCACTGTAAATTTCTGTTCTACCGTACGCCAACCTTCGTTTCCATACAACATACCTGACTTACCAGCACCTTTCAACAAATCCTCTCCAGTGGCAGAACCTTTACGAAGCACAATGGCCATTTCTCCCACACCTGCAGGATTGTTATTCACAGCACCGAATGATGCACTAAACGTGATCTCTTTACCTTTACACAATCCACATATTTCACGTTCATAAATCACCGTATTAGCCAATCCAGAACCTTTTCCGAATGCTTTATCCACATCGAAGATAAGCATACCACCACGTCCTGAACCAGAAGCATCACCGTTGATACCAGGAGTATAAGGATTCACATTCGTAATACAAGAAGTGATATCTCCATTACCAGAATATGTATCACCTTTAATATCACTACCTGGCTGGAATTTAGTAGAGAATGGACGAGTCACATCCGTCCACAATCCACCATCTACAGGCACTGTATGAACAGCACCCTTAGCATCACGATATTCGTAAGTTTTATTGTCTGGGAAAGTACCAAAATCATCATAGAAGATATTGGTTTCTGCCATAGGAAGATCATTTCCTGATGCATCTTTCATTGTACAACACTCCTTAGTCTCTATTGTAAATGAAGCAGAAGCTGCACTACATCCTGGAGGTGTAACCGAACATTTTGCTGTATAAGTTTTATTTGCCTCTTTCGGAGTAACTGAAAATGATTGAGTAGTACTCGTCTCAGTTCCACCCTGCACAGACCATGAATAGGTTGTTCCTTCTGGATATGTATGTTTCAAATAAAGCATCACAGGGTTTTCAGGACATACTGGCATCATTTTAGCACTTGTAATAACTGGCTGTATATCACCCGTAATTCTAATATTATCAATACCTATTGGCAATGCATTAGGATTGGTTCTACTTACATAAAAAATAACTCTACCATTAGCATCTGCCTTACCCGTCATTGTCACCTTCTGTGCGCCACTCTTTGCGGCAATCGTCGTCGATGTTGTAGTGTTTGGAGAATCATTGGCATCCAATGAAGTAGACCATTTCAATCCTGCAGATGGCATTTGAGAACCACTTGCTCTGTATTGAACGCTACCACCAAATATGGAAATTTCTGTTTTTCCAGAAGCAGCCAAAGATGCTTTCATAGATGCTTCATCAATCAGATAATAGACATCCATCGTCAACGTGACGTTTGATCCTGGCTTTAATCCATCTACAGAATAAGCCATAAAATAGCCACGATCATGAGAAGTTCCCGCATTCACCAACATATTGGTTCCGTTTCCTTCTGACAATATCGGATCTATCAACTTTGGATTCGCAGTAATAGCTGTAAATCCTCCTGGATTCGTAGTTAAATATCCATTCTGCTTTATCAAATCCGCCCAACCCTTAGTTGTAAAGAGCGTTGATCTAGTTGTAATCGTGTTCGAAGGCATACCCGTCTGGATCGCATTACCAATCACCTCATAGTAATCACAACCTGCGGTTTCTTCCTTAAGCAACTTATCTACCTTGCTATTGAACCATCCATCCGAATCGTTGGATAGAACAGGATTACACAATGTTTTACTGGTTTTGAAGTCCGTTCCTCCTACGATACACTGCGCCAGCGCATCTCCGATGCTGAACATCATTACTAGTGCCAATCCTACCAAAGACCGACACACGTGTTTTCCATTATACCCCATATACTTATCCGTTTTATTAATTTTTTTCGTTTTCATACTTCATTTTACACAAATAACAAAATGTAAAGTCTTATGTATCAATTTATTATATTAAACACAAAATCGAATATAATTCGCGGCGTAATTTACGACAAATTATTGAAACAGAAAAATTTATTAAAAAGAATTCTTTCCAAACGGCGACTCTGGTCTGTCTATCCCTCTCTTTTCCGAACTTCTTAAACTACCCCACCTCAACGGACGTGGCACAACTCATTCCTACAAAACTAAAATCACTCGAAATGAATTTATAGACCCCTTCTAAAAAAAATAGATTCGAAAAACATAAGTTCTTCGAATCTATCTCGTATCGTAACTAATTGATCAGAAATCGTTCAATTAGAATCTCTTTTTATTCAAAATTAAATGACAAGATAAACAATCTTGACGTCAATTTAGATAATGTATTCGTATACTTCAAATCTGTAAAATCAGCAATCTCTGGTCTGTCACGCTCCAACACATCACCTAAGCCCAAATAGATTTTAAATTCTGGAGCCAATTTAAAATATGGCAAATAGAAATCACATCCTATTCCAAACTCCACACCATAATCCACTTGTTTCAACATGATTGCAGCCTCTGCATCTCGACCCATATCCAATGTCATAGCAGCTCCCGCCAACAAATAGGGACGATAGTTATGTTTTCGTTGTCCTCTGAATTTCAGATCCAACGGGAACTCCATAATGTTAGACTGAATATTGAAATTTCCTTTAGGTGAAAGATTACCCTCCGAATCTCTAAACTGCATGCATCTTTCATTAAAATAGAGTTGCGGACAAAAACGGAGATTCAACCAACTAAAAATACGCAAGTCTGATATGATACCTACTGTAAATCCTGGCGTCATTCTAATATCCTCGCCAAACCAAATTTCCTCTTCCGCATCTGGCGACGTTTTATATACAACTGCCGCATTAGTAGGATTAAAATCCATCATGTTCAATCCTAAAATGAAACCAAAATGATACAGACGATTATCGGCATTTATCAAATTATTCATACGTCCCGTATTAGCTGAATAAGCCGATAAGGACATGACAAGCAACAATATGCTAAAAACAACTTTTTTCAAAACTCAATATTATAAAAACCTATAGAACAAACGGAATATAGCTCCTTTTATTTTTAAAAGCGATGCAAAAATATAAAAAAAATAAGAAATGAGAAAGATTACACCTATCTATTCCTAAGTTTGTGTTACTTAAACGAATAACCCACACCCACCGTTCCAAAAATCGGATACATATCAAATGAGATGGTCTCAAACGTCGGTACGAATATGTCATTCATTCCCCAATCTAAATCGGCAAAGACAGAGAAGCGTTTACCCAAGTTCCACTCTCCTCCCAAGGTCAATCCCCACTGGAAACGACGCATATCTTCATTAAACTCAAACGATTGTGGTTCTTCTCCTACTTCTATCTTCGCACCCGTTGGATCTCCTTCTCTCAAATAGCCATTTTGCACTTCTCCATAGAACAATCCTTTGAATACATATCCAAAATAACAACCTAACCGAATTCTACCCTTTTCCGTCAAATTCAAAGTGGCTGCAACAGGAAGCGTCAACATCCACTGATCTGCTGACATGGTAACATCACCTGTCCATCTTCCCATGATGGTTCCTCCTTCATCATCCTGTATAGACATGTTGTAATCCTTTACGGTAGCCTTGGACGTCATTCCCTTACGTTCAAAACGAAGTCCTAACAACATCTCCCATCTTTTGTTGAATGGCATATTAGACAAGGCCTGAACGGAGAAATTTCCCAAAGGTGCAAATCCATTAATTTTCCGCATCTGCGCAGGTAACGGAAAGGGAACGGTTCCTCCCACCTCATATCCTAGGCGAAACTCAAAATATGGAAGAGGACGAACTTTCTTCACACGTGCAGTATCATTCTGAACGTTATTTTCAACACTCTCTCCCACCTCAGTTTGTGAGAAAGCATTCATCATACATCCTAACAGCAACAATAATGTAATAATCTTATTTCTCATCTTTCGTTTCCCCTTTTAGTTAGCTGTTTCCTTACACACAATCTCCACCTCATCCACATACAATTCACTGCCAACGGCTCCCGTGAAATCATCACCCTTCAAACTGGAGGAGAAGACGATTCCGAAATTATAGCCATACTTCTGCAAACGATCTTTATCCACCTTCTTGCCATTCATTGCCTTGAATGGGAAGGAGAATCGGAGCCACTCATCTGTATTTTTTCGATCCGATGCTGGCATTTGTGCCAACAAAACCAAATGCTCGCTATTCAACGAATTGGTTCCATCCAACATCACTGCATTGCCATCCTTATCCGTATTTTCATACAAAATAGCATAGATGTTAAAATCATCCGTCCCGTCTATTTCACGATACTTGCCATCTGTCATCTTCGGACCTGGTTTGTATTTATACCAACCCACAATGGAATCTGGCTCTTGTAAGAATGGCACACCAAAACGCGTTGCCGACAAAGGTGACTTCAACGCTTGTTGTACATTAAATGTTCCTAAAAATAGATTTCCTGGTGCAATTGGCATTCCTGCCGCCTTTCCAAAACTTCCAGCAAAACGGGTCGTCATTTTTATCGCTCTTCCTTTATATCCATCCTCCACAACAACTGTCGGATATCCTTCTGGACCCACACTTGATGCCAAGCAGAATCCTGGATTTCCCGTATTCCACCACGACATAATATCTACGCCATCCACAACCTCATATATGATGTGGTATTTGTTAGACTCATTCAACATATAATTTTCAAAGCTGAAATGGGTAGGCAACGACACTGCACAACGATAGGTCACGTGATATGTACGCTTCCACTCTCCACTCTCTGAAGTTACTGTATAAATCACCTCTTTATTGTCTGAAAAATCTTGTACCGAACCACTCTTAGGTGAGATGGTAGCACCCTTCGTCAAAACAAACTCAGGAGCTCTTTTCGTTAGATCACAACCCTGCTTTACAAATATTGTGATGTTATTCATTATACTAGTCACCTCCATCAACGTGTCGGCTTTTGTAATAAGATACTCTTTGTCGCCAGACAACTTGCATTGTAGGATGTCTGCCTCCGATTCCAACGGTTCATCCTGTATACACCCAACCATTGTGAAGGCCATTACAGGAAATGCTAACAAAATGTTTTTTATGTTCATTTGCATTCTAATTTACGGCACAAAGATATTAATATTTTTTAACATCAAATCACTTTTTCTTTTTATCCTCATACTTTTCAATATCCAAGCGCGTCACCAACCCCTCACTTCGCTCAAAGACGAACACTTTATCGAAATTACTTTTATAATGATGCGCAAGTGCCTCTGCTGCGGTCGACGAATTATACGAACTTGACATCAAGAAACTATTTTGTATAATCACCAACCATTGCTCATCACAGGATGTATTATATTTCCGCAGTTTGCAATTCTTTGCCACCAATCGTTGCGACACACTGGAGATTGAGAGGGGCTTCACCTTTGTAGCTATGGCTGCATACCATAATCCTTCATACCATCTGCCCGTCACATTCAGGATGGTGATACACTGAATCTTTGGATGCAACTTCTGATGTCCATATTTAGAGGTCCTATCCACTTTGTATTTTGTTCCTGTGGATTCTGGTATATTCTCAGAAACGACATTTGCTATCGACTCTGCCAGACCTTGACGTACCAATAAACGGGCCTCTTCATTCACCATCAATACCGTCGGACTAATATCATCAGAGAATAACACCTCCACCATCAACTTATAATCACACTTCTCCTCCACTATACGCTGTGCATCCTCCATCATGTAGGTGAGGAAATCTTCATGCGCACGTAAATTGAATAGCTTATCTTCCCTTTCATACTTCAACTCTGTCAGTTCAATGCCAATCAGTTTCCCTCCTGAATGCAATAAGAAATCGGGCGATTCGGATTTTTCCAACTCACCTATCGGGAAATAGGGATAACTGGAACGGAACATATTGATAATGGCCCACTCCTTCTTATCCTTCTTCTCTTGATTATGACTCAACTCCACCATACCTCAATTTATTTATGGAAGGGATACCATCGATTATCGATGCATGATTTATATCATTCCCTACTCTACTTTTTTTCGGGAACTTCCACTCGGAACTTCCTTTAAGCAAACATAATTATTTATTTGCTTTTTTCAAAATTCCAACGGGTTATTTCATAAAGTCAACCATAAATTTTATAATTCCAATTTTAATGGCTACCTTTGCAACGTTCTGTTAATCAAGGGGACTTCTAAAATCCCCCGAAATAAAATTGAAATGAAGAATACCAAAAGTTTATTTTTTATCTCACTTTTTTGTTTCTTAACCATCAACACATGGGGAAGATCTCGCACAGATAACTTACTCAGAGATTCCCTTGTCAACTACTCAAAGAAATACATTGGATGCAAATATAAATACGCTAGCAAAGGTCCGAAGACTTTCGATTGCTCTGGATTCACCAGTTATGTATTCAGTCACTTTGGCTACTCTCTTAGCAGTTCTTCCTCCTCTCAGTACACACAAGGAGATAAAATAAAAAAAGGAAGAACCAAGAAAGGTGATCTGATCTTTTTCAAGGGAAGTAACGCTAAAAGCAAAAGCGTCGGACACGTCGGAATCGTCGTCGATCACAAAGGGAATAGCGACACGGTTTATTTCATTCATGCTTCTGTTCAAAAAGGGGTTACCATCGACCTTTATCCCGGACTCGACTATTACAACAAACGATTTATAGGCTATCGGAGAATCATCGGCGAAGAAGAGCCTTCCGATGAATTCATACCAGATCCAAAAGAGGAGACCGACAAGAAAGATGTCGAGCCAACACCTAAACGCGATGACAAAAGCACTCCGTCGGCCGACACGCTTCAGAAGAAAACAGAGAAAGATGAGGTCATCACAGACAAAGAGACAAATGAAAAAGGAGAATCGAACATTGTTCATATTGTTCAAAAAGGAGACAACCTCTATCGCATCTCCAAACAATATGGATGTAAAGTGGATGATATCATCAAATGGAACAGATTGAAAAACAACAATTTGAAGATTGGACAGAAACTTCTCATCAATCCAGACAACCCTTCTCCACAATCTAACGAAGAGAAAGAGGCAATCGACAATCATTCAAAAGATGAGAAGAACGAGATTACTCCTGCACCTTCTGACACTACTGACGTGAAAAAAGAGTCTTCTGATCAGGATAAGAGTGTCAACAAAGATGAGAAACCAAAAGAAGACAACGGAAACAGCGATGAGAAAAGTGAAGAAGTCACCACTCACATTGTGAAGAAAGGGGAAACGCTATACCGAATCGGAAAGCAATATGGTTGCACAGCAGAGGAGATTATGAAGTGGAATCAGATGAAAAATGCTAATCTGCGAATAGGTCAACAACTAATCATCAAACGATAGTCATGGCAACACGCAAACACACATACACGCTTATCGGCTTACTTTGTTTGCTGACAACTCCCGCAACAGTATTAGGTCAATCAGCTGTTGACATAAAAAAAATTATGGAGAAAATAATCTCAACTGCGGATAGTACAAACGCATTGGAATCAAATAGCCAACCAAAGAGAACCGTCAAAACAACGTATAAAGTTATCATAGAATCAGACTCGATAAAGGAGGTGTCTCTGTTAAACAAAGTGAGTACGGAATATGATTCTGCTGGATACAAAAGATATGAAACAGAATCCAATCATGAATATTGTATTTCAACAGAATACAGCGGTTCTGCGGAGAAGAACAAATGGTTGAAGATAAGTCACGGACAGGGGATTCCTTATCCTGAACAGAAAGAAGTTAATTTCCGTTATGATGCTAATGGGAAAGAGATCGAGACATATATATATCAAATGGAGGGATACCCCAGAATTTTCAAAAACAAATACAATACCAAGGGTTGTATTGTGGAGAAATGTGAATACAAGCAATACAAACTCATCAGCAAACATACATATAAATATGATTTGAATGGGAAAGAGATTGAGGAATGTGCCTATAACAAAGCAGGGACATTGGATTACAGATACACATATCAATATGATTCAAATGGAAATATCTATATAAGATACCACTACGACAAAAAGGGAAACTTAATCGACAAAACGTTTTACCACCACTACCCTAATGGTAACTACCTTGCCATAGTTGTGGTGACAGAGACACAGACAGAGCCTTAAAACATTGCTGCTATCATAAAAACAAAAGGACACGCTCTTGTTGAGCATGTCCTTATGAGAACCTTTTCAATCTTCTCTATTCGTCCCGTTTATTTCTTATTAATATAATCCACAATCCATTGTCCCACTTCTTTTGTGCCATACTTAGCACCTCCTTCAACCTGGATTTCTGGCGTACGGACATTAGCATCTAAGGAAGCATCAACAGCCTCTCGAATCAATTTTCCTTCCTCTTTCAAATTAAAATATTCGAACAACATAGCGACCGAAAGAATCTGAGCCAACGGATTGGCAATATTCAAACCCTTTGCTTGCGGCCATGATCCATGAATCGGTTCAAACACCGGTGTGTGTTCTCCTGTCGATGCGGAAGGTAGCAAGCCCATCGAACCTGTAATACAAGAACCCTCATCTGTAAGGATATCACCGAAAGTGTTCTCCGTCACCATCACATCAAAGAATGTTGGTTCCTGAATCATGCGCATTGCTGCATTGTCAACATACATGTAATCAGTCGTTACATCTGGATATTGGAGTGCTATCTCTTGTGCCACCTTACGCCACAGACGAGAAGATGCCAACACATTGGCCTTATCCACAACTGTCAAATGTTTTCTGCGCTGACGTGCATATTTATATGCCTCCTTCAAAATTCGTTCTACTTCTTCTCGACTATACGCATTCGTATCGTATGCAAAATCACTTCCCTCTTTCTTCTCTCCAAAATACATACCACCCGTCAATTCACGGATACAGATGAAATCAGCACCTTTCACCAACTCATCTTTCAGCGGACTTTTATGAATCAAACAATCAAAAGTCTGTATCGGACGAATATTAGCAAACAATCCTAATTTCTTACGCATTGCCAACAATCCTTGTTCGGGACGCACCTTGGCTGCAGGATTATTATCAAACTTAGGATCACCTACGGCAGAAAAGAGTACTGCATCTGCCTCCATACAAATCTTAAAGGTATCCTCTGGGAATGGATCCCCTACTTTATCTATTGCATCAGCTCCACATATAGCATGAGTATAACTCACTTCGTGTCCAAACTTATTACATACGGCAGTCATCACATTGACTCCTTGCTCAGAGATTTCTGGTCCTATACCATCTCCTGGTAATACAGCAATTTTTAATTTCATATTAATAAAAAATTAACGGTTATTTATTTTCTTTCGTTCTCTCAGGCGCTTGTGTGTACAAGTCCTCTATCAGATTCAACATTTTAAAGGTTGCCTTGATAGCTGCTTCCATCTGGTCGGCATCCAAACCTCTCGTTCGATAACTTTTCCCATCGAATGTCCATGAGATACTGGTTTGTACCAAGGCATCGGTACGACCGCCGGGTGGAATGCTTACAGCATAGTTTGTCAACCAAGGGAATTTACGTTGTAATTTATCTCGATAGATATGTCTTACCGCACGAACGAACGCATCATATTGTCCGTCACCCGTTGCAGTCTCTTCATAAGATTTTCCACCAATCTCAAGACGAACACTGGCCAACGGCTTTAGTCCATAACTGGTGCTCACCATATAGCTATCCAACTTCACATGATCATCAGGGGCAGAATGTTTAACCACATCGGCCACTATATAAGGGAGATCTTCTTGCGTAACGAGTTCCTTTTTATCCCCCAACTCGATGATTCGTTTTGTGACAGCCTTTGTCTGCTCAGGTGTAAGGGCAAGTCCCAACTCCTCAAGGTTCTTAAGGATATTGGCTTTCCCGCTATTTTTACCCAACGCATATTCGCGTTTTCTGCCAAAACGTTCAGGAAGCAAACCGTTGCAATACAATCCCGATTTGTTATCGCCATCCGCATGTACGCCCGCTACCTGCGTAAAGACACTTTCTCCCACGACAGGTCTATTCGGTGGTATTGCGATGCAGCTATACGACTCAACCAAATGACATATCTCCATTAATTTGGACTCATTAATGCCAGTTTGAACATGATAATGATCTTTCAGTGCAGCTTGAACACTTGCCAAAGGAGCATTACCTGCCCGTTCGCCCAATCCGTTGATGGTTGTATGCAAACCATTAGCACCCGCCTGTATCGCTGCCATCGCATTTGCCACAGCAAAATCATAATCATTATGCGCATGGAAGTCGAACGAGAGATTAGGATAACGATCGGTCATCAACTTCACACAACGATAGGTCTGATCTGGCGTCAATATACCCAACGTGTCAGGAAGCATAAAATGTTCTATCTTCTGATCTTTAAGATGATCCATCAAAAAGAATACATATTCCGCACTATCCTTTATGCCACCACTCCAATCCTCCAAATAGAGGTTAACTCGCATACCCTGTTTTTGCGCGTATGAAAGAGTGTCCAAAACATCATGAAGATGCTCTTCCGGACTTTTTTTCAATTGCTCAGAGCAATGTCTGAGTGATCCTTTCACAAGCAAATTGACACACTGGCATCCCGTCTCCTTAATCCAATCAATACTTGAAGTTTCATCGACAAAACCCAAGACTTCAATTCGATGAAGACAATCCACACTCTTTGCCCAATTGCAAATCATTGAGACCGCCTCTTTTTCTCCATCACTCACTCGAGCTGATGCCACCTCTATTCGATCCACATTAGCGTCCAAAAGGAGGGTGCGTGCCAATATCAACTTCTCATGTGGCACGAAACTCACTCCGTTGGTTTGTTCCCCATCACGGAGTGTCGTGTCCATTATTGTTACATATTTTCCCTTTTCTGTTCCCATTCCTCTATCTTCTCTTTATTTTCGAGCAAGAAATCGATATCATCCAAAGCGTTCATCAGACAATATTTCTTGTAACTATTTATTTCAAAATGTTCACTGTGTCCCGTAGCCAGATTGGTTACTGTTTGATTGGGCACGTCAACTCTGACTTGCATCTTAGGATTTTCCTCTATGCTTTTGAAAAGTTCCTGTTGAAACTCCCGACTGACAACAACAGGAAGCACAAAACAATTCAGAAGGTTGTTTCTATGGATATCAGCAAAACTATTGGAAATCACAACCCGTACGCCATAACCTGCGATAGCCCAAGCGGCATGTTCACGACTCGAACCAGAGCCCCAGTTCTGTCCACCTACGATAATCTCATGGACGCCCTTATGTGGAGTCTCCGAAAAATCAGGATGGTTCATCACGAAATCTGGCTTAACATTCCCGTTTTCATCATAACGAAGATCACGCATGAAAGCATCTCCGAAGAACTTCGGATCGCGCGTCGTACTCGCTAAATAACGAGCAGGGATAATCAGATCCGTGTTGCAATTATCGATTCCAATAGGAATACATGTTGACTGTATTATATCAAATTTTTGTTTACTCATAATGATACTTTATTAGATGTGGGAGATATAGTTTCTTTTCGTGCTTTTTTAAATTTGTTGAGACGCAATGCATTGCGTCTCTACGGTGACCTTACCGAAAAATATCAAAAACATCGAAAAATTTATTACTCCACAATTTATATTAATTTTCTTGGATCCGTGATTTTTCCAGTAACTGCACTTGCCGCAACCACTAATGGTGATGCTAAAACGGTACGTGCGCCCGGACCTTGACGACCGACGAAATTACGGTTGCTTGTGGAAATAGCTAACTTACCAGCAGGCACCTTGTCAGGATTCATAGCCAAGCAAGAAGAACAAGATGGTAATCTCAGTTCAAACCCTGCCTCTTTCAGAACAACATCAATACCTTCATCTATGATCTGCTGACGAACCAACCATGAGCCTGGCACCAACCAAGCGACTACATTAGGAGCCTTCTTCCTTCCCTTAACGATCGATGCAAACGCACGGAAATCCTCGATTCTACCATTGGTACAAGCACCTAAAAAGACATAATCGACAGGAACACCTTCTAACTTTTGTCCCTCTTTCAACTGCATATATTCCAACATATTTACAAACTGAGTCTTTTCTGAAGATGGAATCTCATTCAAAGTAGGTATTGACTCATTAATTGCGATACCTGCACCTGGATTCGTACCATAAGTGATACGTGGTTCAATATCTTCCGCACGATAAGTAACCTCTTTGTCAAATACCGCATCGTCATCACTCTTCAATTTTTTCCATCGCTCCACCGCTTTATCCCATTCTGCTCCTTTAGGCGCATATTCTCTACCTTTCAAGTAGGCGAATGTAGTTTCATCAGGTGCGATCAATCCCGCACGAGAGCCCATTTCGATTGACAAGTTGGAAAGGGTCAGACGACCTTCCATCGACATATTACGAATTGTGCTACCTGCATATTCAACCGCATAACCCGTTGCTCCAGAAGTGGTCATTTTAGCCATGATATATAATGCAACGTCCTTAGCCGTCACACCCGGATTCAACGTACCCTCAATGTTTATACGCATCGTCTTAGGTTTAGACTGAAGGATACACTGAGAAGCCAAGACCTGAGCCACCTCACTCGTTCCGATACCCATTGCAATCGCACCAACTGCACCGTGAGTAGAGGTGTGAGAATCGCCACACACAATAGTCATTCCAGGAAGAGAAAGAGCCTTTTCAGGACCAACAACATGGATAATTCCATTGTCTTTCGACCCCATAGGGAAGTGTTTAATATTAAACTCCTGGCAATTCGCCTTTAATGTCTCCACCTGTTTTTTCCCCACAGGATCATGAATTTCATCCTGCTGATCTGACGGAGTGTTATGGTCAGGCATTGCCACGATACGTTCTGGACGGAAAGCCTTTATACCCTTATCTCTAAGTGTGTCAAAAGCCTGAGGAGTGGTCACCTCGTGACCGTAAAGGCGATCTATATACAGGACGGTAGGTCCATCCTCAATCTGAGACACGACATGAGCATCCCATATTTTATCAAATAATGTTTTTCCCATAAATATGAATATTAGTGAAATGACTACTTTCTAAACTTATTTATACAATCAATATACGCCTCTACAGAAGCCGTTACGATATCAGTGTTTGCACCAAATCCATAGTAAACAGCTCCATCATGTTCAACCTGCATGTGAACTTTTCCGATATCATCACTTCCCTTATTAATGGCTTGTATCGTAAATTCCTTGAGTAGCATATTTCTTTTTATAATCACTTTCAGAGCCTTGATTGCAGCATCCACCGGACCATTTCCAGATGATGCAGCGACAAATTTTTCTCCTGCAATGTCCAGTCCGATGCTAGCAACCGGACGAACACCTAAACCACTTGTAACCTGTAAGAAGTCTAATTTGATGTGATGGTCTCTTGTTCTTTCCACACCAGCAAGCATAAGGATATCATCATCGTTCAACTCTTTTTTCTTATCTGCTAATTTTAAGAACTCCTCATACAGTGAATCGAGTTTCTCTCCATCGACATCAACGCCTAACACATGTAAGCGATGCTTCAATGCAGCGCGACCACTTCTTGCCGTCAAAACAATTGCATTATCATCAATTCCGACATCCTTAGGATCCATAATCTCATACGTTTCCGCATTTTTCAGAACACCATCCTGATGAATTCCAGACGAATGAGCGAAGGCATTCTTACCAACCACCGCCTTATTCGGCTGAACCGGCATATTCATTAAGCTTGAAACCATTCGACTCGTCTGATAAATCTTGGTCGTGTTAATATTGGTCTCAATATTTAAATCCGGATGTGTTTTAAAAATCATGGCAATCTCTTCCAACGAAGTGTTTCCTGCTCTCTCTCCCACTCCATTGATAGTCACCTCCACCTGACGGGCACCATTTAAGACACCCGCAACAGTATTGGCCGTTGCCATACCTAAATCGTTATGACAATGAGTAGATAAGATTGCCTTCCCTGCAGATAAAGCATCCACATGTTCCATAATATACTTTATCTTCTCTCCATACTCAAAAGGAATACGGAATCCCGTGGTATCAGGGATATTAACCACTGTAGCACCAGCCTTGATAACGGCTTCTGTCACACGAGCTAAATATTCATTGTCAGTTCTACCCGCATCTTCCGCATAAAACTCAACATCTTCCACATATTTTTTTGCATACTTTACCGCAGATACAGCTCTTTCAATGATCTCTTCTGGTGTGGAATTAAATTTATACTTAATGTGCAAGTCAGATGTTCCAATACCCGTATGTATTCGCTTGTGTTTTGCAAACTTTAAAGCATCTACAGCCACATCGATGTCCTTTTCCACTGCTCTTGTTAAAGCACAAATCGTAGGCCATGTTACTGCTTTAGATATTTCTATTACCGAATTGAAATCACCAGGACTAGAAATAGGAAATCCTGCTTCAATAACGTCAACACCTAACAATTCCAGTTGTTTTGCCACTTGAATCTTTTCAATTGTATTCAACTGGCAACCAGGAACTTGCTCTCCATCTCGAAGTGTTGTGTCAAAAATAAATAATCTATCGCTCATATATGTATAAATTTAAAAACACCGTAAAAAAAAAGCCTTTCTCACGGGAAGTGAGAAAGGCTCAATATCTTTAAATATAACACACACATTCTCACTTCCTCAAGCTACGCAAGAGAATAATGAAAATAATGTTAATGTTAATTATAAAATTCATTCTGTTTTTTTCTTTTTTGGAAAGAGGAAATTATGCACCTCTTTTTCGGGGACAAATATATGTGCTTTTTATTAATTCACCAAATTCTAAGAAAATAAATTTACAGACCAATGCGGAAAGACAATATCAAATTACCACCCACATCAAAACTTTTGTGTCTTTCCTTTTCTACAGTTTGAAATTGACTATTGTAAACCATTGATTCTCTTATACTTTCAACAAATTGCATACCTATACCGATCCCGACGATTCGAAATCTAACACCTATTTCGGGATGAATATATAATCCTTTTTGTTCGTCTTTATTACTAAAATCCTCATGAAACCACTTTCCATCCTCTCGTTGGTAGAGATTATAATAAGCATTACAATCACCTCTCAAACTAACACATCCACCAAACTTCAGACCGAAATAGGGAGATACTCTTTTATCAGAGACACTTAACTGGACATCTGCATAAATAGGCAAAGAAAGAGTAGTAAACCAAAAATCAAGTTTCGCTCTGATTTCGGTTCCTATTCCATAATAGAGATGTTTGTTATATTGGTATCCAAAGTTCAGAGAAAGACCATTCGTGAAATTTAGAAATCGATCTTTTTTATCCCAATCATATATCGTATTAAATCCGAATGTGATTCTATCGATTCGCATTTTAAACCCATTAGAATAGTAAGCAGATTTAACCGTCTCTGCCTCCTCATCCTGTGCATATAAGTTTATCGTGCACAATGAAACAAGTAATAGTATAATCTTTTTCATGCTTGTCTTATTTCGTGGATTTACTAACGACCAAGGCTAAACTCTATATTTCCCCACTTCACAACATAGCATACAACAAACGACCAATCTTCTTGTAACGTATTCAACTCCTCTTGCGGTATACTTTGGAGTAATGAGATGATAAAATCCTTACAAGGCGTATCATCATCATAGAATATAATATTCTGAATTTCACCATCTTTTGTTACCGTAAAACAGAATCTATACATTTTATTAGATCGCTCATCCGAGATAATCCTACCCTCTCTGTTTAAATATTCAACAATATTTTTGTGAAGAGTCTCTCTTTCAGCTTTCACCCTTATTTTAACATTCTGTCCATAAACGCCATAATCATCACTAACCACATCACCCGTTTTTTCAGTACAAGAAGCAAGAAGGGTATTACTTACGAAACTAGCAATTGAAAGTCCGGCAATTGTAACAATCTCACCCAACTTCTTTTTCTTATCAATCTCCCGTTCTAAGTATAAAACCTCAGCTTCACATTTCGGACACGTACCTTTGCATTCTCCTTTAAATGTACATTCTTTCGTTATCAATTCGATATCATTCTCCGCAGCTATTCTTCTACGGATTTCTCGAAGGTATTTGCATTTTTCTCTTCCTAGCATAAATCTAACATTTAAGGAGGTTCTATAAATTCATTTCGTGGAATTTTTGAATTTTCATTCGATTTCCATATAGTAGAGACGCAATGCATTGCGTCTCTACTATGACCGAATCAGTTTATGGGTGTACATAAGTACCAATGTTTTCGCCCATAATCACCTTTTTCAGGTTACCCACTTTGTCCATATTAAAGACAACGATTGGTAAATTATTATCTCTGCACATTACAGTAGCGGAGAGATCCATAACTTTCAGGTTCTTATTAAGGATTTCATCATAAGAGATGTCGTCGTATTTAGTAGCAGTCGGATCTTTTTCAGGATCAGCCGTATAGATACCATCCACGCGAGTACCTTTAAACATAGCATCAGCTTCAATTTCTAGTCCACGAAGAGAAGAACCCGTGTCAGTTGTAAAATAAGGACAACTTGTACCAGCAGCAAAAATGGTGATATAACCCGCATTTAACAGATCAATCGCTCTATCCTTAGTATAGAATTCACCAATAGGTTCCATGCGAATAGCAGTCAACACCTTACACTTCACGTTAATGGCAGAGAGAGCAGAATTAAGGGCCAAAGCGTTAATAACAGTAGCGAGCATACCCATTTGATCACCTTTGACGCGGTCGAAACCTTTTTTAGCGCCAGTCAAACCACGGAAGATATTACCACCACCGATTACGATACCAATTTGAACACCCATCTCAGCTATTTCTTTCAACTGAGAAGCATAATCAGACAATCTGTTTTCGTCGATGCCATAACCTTGAGCTCCCATCAACGATTCACCACTAAGTTTTAATAGAATACGATTATATTTCATTGTAGGAAAAAATAAATTGCTTTATAACACAAAAAATACCCCATCAAAAGGAATGGAGTAATGCAAAGCTACAAATAAACTTTTAAGGCAACAAAAAAGCCACACGTAAAAGTGTGGCTTTTTAGAAATATGCGAATAGAATTATTCAGCAGATTCTTGAGCTGGAGCTTCAAGTTCAGCAGCAGGAGCAGCAGCCTCTTCAACCTTCTTTTTAGAAGAACGACGAGTTTTAGTGCTCTTCTTAGCTGTTTTAGTCTTCGACATGTTGTCATTGTAGTCAACAAGTTCGATGAAGCACATTTCAGCAGCGTCATCCAAACGGAAACCAGTTTTGATAATACGAGTGTAACCACCTGGACGATCAGCGATTTTTTGAGCAATTTCGCGGAACAATTCAGTAACAGCCTGTTTGTTTTGCAAGTAGCTAAACACAACACGACGAGAGTTAGTAGAATCGTCCTTTGCCTTTGTCAATAATGGCTCAACATACTTTCTTAGGGCTTTAGCCTTAGCAGTAGTTGTATTGATTCTCTTATGCATAATCAAAGAGATAGCCAAGTTAGCAAGCAACGCATCTCTGTGAGCTTTTTGTCTTCCAAGATGGTTGAATTTTTTATTATGTCTCATTTTAATTAATCTTTATCTAATTTATACTTTGAGATATCCATACCAAATGAAAGATTCAAGGTATCCAACAATTGGTCTAACTCTGTCAATGACTTCTTACCGAAGTTTCTAAACTTAAGCAAATCGCTCTTATTAAATACGACTAATTCGCCTAAAGTTTCAACATCAGCAGCTTTCAAGCAGTTAAGCGCACGAACGGAGAGGTCCATGTCGACCAACTTAGTTTTAAGCAACTGACGCATATGAAGAACCTCCTCGTCAAATTCCTCATTAGCACTTTCGTCTGCAGAATCGAGAGTAATCTTTTCATCAGAGAACAACATAAAGTGATAAATAAGAATTTTAGCAGCTTCTTTCAAAGCATCTTTAGGGTGGATAGAACCATCAGTAGAGATTTCAATCACCAACTTTTCGTAGTCAGTTTTTTGTTCTACACGATAATTCTCAACTGCATATTTAACGTTACGAATAGGCGTATAGATAGAGTCTATAGCAAGAACGCCAATCTCAGAGCCAGGTATTTTGTTTTCGTCAGCTGGAACGTAACCGCGACCTTTACCGATATTAATTTCGATATTAAAGCTTGCGCTCTTATCCAAGCGACAGATTACAAAATCAGGATTGAGGACATCGAAACCGGACAAATGTTTAGCAATATCACCTGCTTTAAATTCGGTACCAGAAACATTAATAGTTACTTTTTCGCTATCAAATTCTTCAACTTTCTGCTTAAAACGTACTTGTTTTAGATTAAGAATCACGTTAGTAACATCCTCAATAACTCCAGGAATAACAGAGAACTCATGATCCACACCATCTATCTTAATGGAGGTTATTGCAAAACCTTCCAAAGAAGAGAGCAATATACGCCTTAAAGCATTACCAACAGTAATACCATAACCGGGTTCTAGCGGACGAAACTCAAACTTTCCGTAGAAGTTATCCGCTTCCAACATTATTACTTTATCAGGTTTTTGAAATGCTAAAATTGCCATGGATCAGTTATTATTTAGAGTAAAGTTCGACGATCAATTGTTCTTTAATATTCTCTGGAATATCAGCTCTTTCTGGAAGATGCAAGAATTTACCAGACAATGAAGATCCATCCCACTCTAACCATGCATATTTGCTATGATTGAAACCTGTCAAAGAATTTTCGATAACCTCAAGAGATTTAGATCTCTCACGAACACCTACTACTTGACCTGGTTTAACAGAGTATGAAGGAATATTAACCACCTCACCATCAACAACGATGTGGCAGTGTGACACTAACTGACGAGCTGCTGCTCTTGTAGGAGCTATACCTAAACGATAAACTACATTATCAAGACGAGTCTCCAATAATTGTAATAATACCTCACCGGTAATACCCTTTGTTGCAGAAGCTTTCTCGAACAAATTACGGAATTGTCTTTCTAAAACGCCATAAGTATATTTAGCCTTTTGCTTCTCGTTCAACTGAATACCGTACTCAGAAGACTTCTTTCTTCTATTTACGCCATGTTGTCCGGGAGGAAAATTTCTTTTTGCCAAAATCTTATCTGGACCGAAAATTGGTTCTCCAAAACGACGCGCAATCTTAGTTTTTGGACCTGTGTATCTAGCCATTTTTTTTAATTATTAATTCCAAACCTTGAACCGTGCAGCCGCGATTGCAGAGAGGATTAAATTGCAATCATTCACAATGCGAGATTCGAAAGCTGTTTGTAATAAATATAAAATTATACTCTACGTTTTTTAGGTGGTCGACAACCATTATGTGGTAGTGGTGTTACGTCGATAATTTCCATCACCTCAATTCCTGCACCATGGATGGTACGAATTGCAGACTCACGGCCATTACCTGGACCTTTTACGTATGCCTTAACTTTCCTTAAACCTAAATCATAGGCTGCTTTAGCACAATCCTGAGCTGCCATCTGTGCTGCATATGGAGTGTTCTTCTTTGAACCACGGAATCCCATCTTACCAGCTGATGACCATGAAATAATCTGACCCTCAGAGTTTGCTAATGAAACTATGATATTGTTAAAAGATGAATGTACATGCAATTGTCCAATTGCGTCAACTTTTACTACCTTTTTTTTGGTTGCTACTGCTTTTTTTGCCATATCTTTTATTAATTAATAGCGTTAGCTAACTTTTACTTAGTTGCTTTCTTCTTGTT
Source organism: Paludibacteraceae bacterium (assembly GCA_017430235.1). Lineage (GTDB taxonomy): Bacteria > Bacteroidota > Bacteroidia > Bacteroidales > Paludibacteraceae > UBA1181. The sequence continues at coordinate 46,456 of JAFRNH010000031.1, forward strand.
TGCAACAGTCTTCTTCTTACCCTTACGAGTACGTGCATTGTTTTTCGTACTTTGTCCACGCAAAGGTAATCCAATACGATGACGAATACCTCTGTAGCATCCAACGTCCATCAATCTCTTGATGTTCAATTGTACTTCTGAACGAAGATCTCCTTCGACTTTGAACTCCGCACCTATAATCTCACGAATTTTAGATGCTTGATCATCTGTCCAATCCTTTACCTTGATGTCTTTATCAACACCTGCTTTTGAAAGAATCTTATTTGCACTACTGCGACCTATACCATAAATATAGGTTAAACCGATTTCTCCTCTCTTATTCTGAGGCAAATCTACTCCGACAATTCTTATAGCCATATATAAACTAAAATTTTTGCAAAGATAATAAAAATTTTTATCCTTGACGTTGCTTATACTTAGGATTTTTCTTATTAATTACATACAAACGTCCCTTTCTTCTTACTATTTTACACTCTGGGGTACGTTTTTTTAAAGATGCTCTTACTTTCATATCTGTACTTAATTATTTGTATCTGAATGCAATACGACCTTTTGACAAGTCATACGGAGACATCTCGACTCTTACTTTATCTCCTGGAAGAATTTTTATATAATGCATACGCATTTTTCCAGAAATATGAGCAGTTATCTCATGTCCATTTTCTAATTCAACGCGAAACATAGCATTCGACAATGCTTCTACTATTGTTCCGTCTTGCTCTATTGCTGCTTGTTTAGCCATATACTATATCGCTTTATTTCCTAAAACTTGCTCGACATACTCAAACGACGATAAAATATCTGCACCTCCCTTACGAATAGCTATCGTATGTTCATAATGTGCAGCATACTTATGATCCGATGTGACTGCCGTCCATCCGTCCGGCTCTAAATAACAATCCTTTTTTCCTAAATTAATCATGGGCTCTATCGCTATGACCATTCCGTCTTTCAACATCGGTCCATTGCCTCGCCTTCCATAATTAGGAACCGCTGGTTCTTCATGCATATCATGACCTACGCCATGACCTACAAACTCGCGAACCACAGAATATCCTTTGGATTCACAATGTGTTTGCACTGCACTTCCTATATCTCCTAATCTTCCACCAACTTTTGCTGCTTCTATACCTTTGTATAGTGCCTCTTTTGTGGTCTTAAGTAGAGAAAGAACCTCAGGAGACACTTCACCTACACAAAATGTGTAGCAAGAATCTCCATGAAATCCATTCTTATATGCTCCGCAATCGACTGAAACAACATCTCCTTCTTTCAATTCATAGTTGGAAGGGATACCGTGTACAATCTGATCATTTACGGATGTACATATTGAATTAGGGAATCCTCCATATCCTAAAAAACTTGGGACTGCATCATTAGAACGAATAAACTCCTCCGCCAACTTATCAAGAGCTAATGTTGTAACACCTGGCTTAATGGCTTTCCCCACTTCTGCCAACGTACGCGCAACAATTAAATTACTGATGCGCAACAACTCAATCTCTTCGTCTGTTTTAAGATATATCATCACAAATATCAATAAGCGGATAAACCAGAACGTCCTTGAATATGACCAGACTCCATCAAGCCATCATAGTGATGCATCAACAAATGGCTCTCCACTTGTTGTAATGTATCCAAAACAACACCCACAATAATCAATAGAGATGTTCCTCCAAAGAAATGTGAGAATTGATCAGTTACACCAGCCTTACTGATGAATGCAGGCAAGATAGCAATCAATGCCAAGAAAATAGAACCTGGTAAAGTAATCTTAGACATGATTGAATCGATGTACTCAGCAGTTGGAGTTCCAGGTTTTACACCAGGAATAAATCCATTGTTACGCTTCATATCATCAGCCATTCTCGTTGGGTTAATCGTGATTGCCGTATACAAATACGTAAACAAAATAATTAACACAGCAAAAATGAAGTTATACCAGAATCCATTTGTATTGCGCAACATGTTCAACAAGAAGTTTGTTGAATTTTCTTGTGACATTACCCATGGCATAACAGCCAATGGAATGAACATGATAGCTTGACCAAAGATGATTGGCATTACACCTGCAGCATTGACCTTCAATGGAATATAATTACGTACTCCAACAGGACTTGTCTTACCGTTTTCCATTCTTTTTGCATATTGTACAGGAACTTTTCTGATTCCTTGTACCAAAAGAATTGCAGCTGCTGCAACAACAAAAAGAGCAATGATTTCAAGCAAGAACTTAACCAAACCACCTCCACCTTGAGAGCTGTAGCAAGAAACGAATTCTTGAGAAATAGCACTTGGGAAACGTGCAATAATACCAACTAAAATGATAAATGAAATACCATTTCCTACACCTTTATCCGTGATACGCTCACCTAACCACATCACAAACATACTACCTGCACATAAGATGATAGTGGAATAGATTTTGAACCACACACCTGGAGGTAATGCGGCACCCGCTTGTTGCATTTGAATAGAAAGATTCACCAAATAAGAAGGTCCTTGCAATAACAAGATACCTACAGTTAGATATCTAGTATATTGTTGGATTTTCTTACGGCCACTTTCACCTTCGTTTTGTTTCTTCTGGAAAGAAGGAACAGCGATTGTCAACAACTGCATAACGATGGAAGCCGAGATATACGGCATAATTCCTAGAGCAAAGATAGAAGCATTGGAGAAGGCTCCTCCTGAAAACATATCCAAGAGGGCCATCAATCCAGTACTTGTTTGCTTGCTCAATTCTGTCAATGCATTGGGATCAATACCCGGAAGGACAACAAATGAACCAAAGCGATATATCAAAACAAATAAAAATGTTATCACGATTCGAGTACGAAGGTCCTCGATTCTGTAGATGTTTTTTATTGTTTCAATCAGTTTTTTCATTTTTCAAGAATTACAACTGAACCACCAGCAGCTTCGATAGCAGCTTTAGCTGACTCTGAAAATGCGTGAGCAGAAACAGTTAATTTAGAAGTCAATGTACCTGAACCCAGAATCTTAATCAAGCTCTTTTTTGAAGCGAAACCAGCTTCAACCAATGCGTTGATATCGATTGAATCAATTTGATTGCTATCTGCCAATTTTTGAAGAGTAGCAAGATTAATTGCTTTGTATTCTACATGATTGATATTCTTGAAACCATATTTAGGCAAGCGACGTTGCAATGGCATTTGACCACCCTCGAAACCGATCTTCTTAGAATAACCAGAACGAGACTTCGCACCTTTATGACCACGAGTAGAAGTTCCTCCCAATCCAGATCCTGGTCCACGACCAATTCTCTTTCTTGTCTTAACGGAACCTGCTGCAGGTTTTAAATTACTTAAATCCATTTCTTTAAATATTTATACGATTAAATAATTACTTTTCAACTACCACAAGATGTTTAACGGCTTCAACCATGCCTAAAATGACTGGGCTGTCTTCGTGTTCAACAACTGAGTTGATTTTCTTGAGTCCCAATGCTTCCAAAGTAGCCTTTTGCTGCTTAGGACAACCGATTTTACTTCTTACTTGTTTAATTTTAATTTTTGCCATAATTTTCAAAATTAACCTTTAAACACTTTTTCCATTGAAACACCACGATTCTGTGCAACCGTATAAGCATCACGCAACTCAGACAAAGCCAAAATTGTAGCTTTTACCAAGTTGTGAGGATTTGAAGAACCCTTAGATTTTGCTAACACGTCTGTTACTCCAACACTTTCAAGTACAGCACGCATAGCACCTCCAGCTTTCACACCCGTACCATGAGATGCAGGTCTCAATAATACCTGAGCACCACCGAACTTAGCCTCTTGTTCATGAGGGATAGTACCATTCAATACAGGAACCTTAACTAAATTCTTCTTTGCTGCTTCCACACCCTTAGCAATAGCTGCTGTTACTTCACCAGCCTTACCAAGTCCGAAACCAACAACACCGTCCTCATTACCAACAACTACGATAGCTGCGAAACTAAACGTACGACCACCTTTAGTTACCTTAGTTACACGATTAATGGCAACCAATCTATCTTTTAATTCCAAATCGTTAGTCGATTTAACTTTATTATTATTTTCTGCCATAACCATTAAAATTTAAGTCCACCCTTACGAGCAGCGTCAGCTAATTCTTTTACTCTACCATGGTATAAGTAACCATTACGGTCGAATACCACTTCTTTAATTCCTGCTGCAATTGCTTTTTTTGCAATATCTTCACCAACTTTAGCAGCGATTTCTTTCTTGGAAATTTTGTCAGTAATTCCGACAGAAGAAGCAGATACGATTGTTGCGCCAACCAAAGAAGTGAATTCTCTTCCTTCTTTATCTTTGTTTACAACACTCTTAGCTTCGTCATTGATCAACTGAACATAAATCTGCTTATTGCTTCTGAAAACAGTCATACGAGGACGCTCAGCAGAACCAGAGATCTTTGCTCGGATACCCCTTTTGATTTTTAATCTTCTTTCTATTTTTGAAGTCATAATAATTCTTTTTTAATTAAATTACTTAGCACCAGCTGACTTACCAGCCTTACGACGAATCTGCTCGCCAACGAACTTAACACCTTTACCCTTATAAGGTTCTGGCTTACGGAAAGAACGAATCTTTGCACAAACCTGACCTAATAATTGTTTATCACAACTTTCAAGTATTACCAACGGATTTTGATTTCTTTCACTCTTCGTTTCAATCTTGATCTCTTTTGGCAACTGCAAGAAGATATTATGAGTATATCCTAAAGCAAATTCAATAACTTGACCTTGGTTAGATACACGGTATCCAACTCCGACCAACTCCAATTCCTTTTTATAACCTTGAGACACTCCAACGATCATGTTATTCACTAGAGCACGATACAAGCCATGCATTGAACGCATTTCTGGTTCATCAGATGGACGAGTGAATGATACTTCACCATCTTTTACTTCCATCTTGATGTTAGGGTTAATGGTTTGAGTCAACTCACCCTTAGGACCTTTTACTGTTACAACATCATCCTTTACAGAAACTGTAACTCCTGAAGGAATACTAATTGGTAATTTTCCTATTCTTGACATTTACAACTCCTCCTCAATTAATAGATGTAACATAAAACTTCACCACCGATTTTCAAATCACGAGCTTCCTTATCGGTCATAACGCCCTTTGATGTTGAAACGATGGCAATTCCCAAACCATTCAATACTTTAGGCATATCCTTGTAACCAACATATTTACGCATACCAGGAGAAGAAATTCTCTTCAATCCCTTGATAGCGTTTACTTTGTTGACTGGATCATACTTCAAGGCAATTTTGATTGAGCCTTTCGTAGTACCTTCGTCCTCGAATTTGTAATTCAAGATATAGCCCTTGTCGAGCAATATCTTAGTGATTTCTTTCTTCAAATTTGAAGCAGGAACTTCAAGCACTCTGTGTTTAGCTTGAATAGCGTTCCTCATTCTCGTCAGATAATCTGCTATTGGATCTGTCATAATAAAAATAAATTAAATTGATCAGGTAAACCTGACAATATTTAACACTAATTTTTTACCAGCTTGCTTTCTTTACACCAGGAATCAAACCAGCAGAAGCCATCTCTCTAAATTGAATACGAGAGATGCCGAATTGACGCATATAACCCTTAGGTCTTCCTGTCAACTTGCAACGGTTGTGTTTACGTACAGGAGATGCGTTCTTTGGAAGAGCTTGCAAAGCCTCGTAGTTACCCTCAGCTTTCAATTTAGCTCTCTTTTCTGCATACTTGGCGCAAAGTTTAGCCCTTTTAACCTCACGGGCTTTCATTGATTCTTTTGCCATGATCTTATCTTTTAATGTTTTTAAAAGGTAATCCAAATTCTCTCAACAAAGCATATCCCTCTTCATCGGTCTTTGCTGAAGTTACAAAGGTAATATTCATTCCTAACATTTTCTGTATAGAATCAATATTTATTTCAGGGAAGATGATTTGCTCTTCGATACCTAGTGTATAGTTACCCATACCATCAAACTTAGACTCGATTCCTTTGAAGTCACGGATACGAGGAAGAGAAACACGAATCAATCTCTCTAAGAACTCATACATTTTCTCTCTTCTCAAAGTTACACGAACACCGATAGGCATTTTCTTACGAACTTTGAAGTTAGAGATATCTTTCTTAGACAAGGTTGGAACTGCTTTTTGACCTGTGATAGCAGTCAACTCGTTGATTGCAACTTCGATAATCTTCTTATCTGCTACTGCTTGTCCTAATCCTTCATTGATAACGATCTTCTCAAGAACTGGAACTTGCATAACAGACTTGTAGTTAAACTCCTTCATCAAGGAAGGAACAATACGCTCAGCGTACTCTTTCTTTAAACTAGCTGTATTCATATTACAAAATTACCTCCCCTGATTTTTTAGAATAGCGTACCGTTTTTCCTTCCTCATTTTTACGACGTCCAATACGAGTAGGCTTACCACTCTTAGGGTCGATCAAACTCAGATTAGAAATATGGATAGGTGCTTCTAGTTTAACGATACCACCTTGAGGGTTCTTTGCGCTTGGCTTAGAGCTCTTAGAAACGATGTTGAGACCTTCTACAACGGCACGTTCCTCTTTAACGATGACTCTTAACACGCGACCAGTTTTTCCTTTATCGGAACCTGCGTTCACGTAAACCATATCACCCTTCTTAATATTTAATTTACTCATCTTTGTAAAATTAGAAATTAAAGCACTTCGGGTGCTAATGAAACAATTTTCATGTTAGTAGCACGGAGCTCTCTGGCAACTGGACCGAATATACGGCTCGCTCTCATTTCACCTGCACCATTCAAAAGAACACATGCATTATCATCAAAGCGAATATAAGAACCGTCCTGACGTCTAATCTCCTTATTGGTTCTAACAACAACTGCCTTAGAAACCGTACCTTTTTTCATATCACTTGAAGGGATTACATTTTTTACCGCTACCACGATAATATCCCCTACAGTAGCATAACGTTTACCAGTACCACCAAGAACGCGAATACATAACGCCTCTCTTGCTCCACTGTTATCAGCTACGACTAATCTTGACTCTTGTTGTATCATATTACTTAGCTCTTTCGATGATTTCTACTAATCTCCATCTCTTAGTTTTGCTCAATGGGCGAGTTTCCATAATTCTTACAGTATCACCAACATTGCACTCGTTTTTCTCGTCGTGAGCGTGATATTTCTTCGTCTTGTTGACGAACTTTTGATAAATAGGGTGCATTTCCTTATACTTGATTGTAACAGTAATGGTTTTATCCATTTTGTTACTAGAAACAACACCTTGTCTTTCTTTTCTTAAGTTTCTCATTTTGATCAAGCTCAATTAATTATTTATTATCTCTCAGACTCAACTCTGTGTTTATACGAGCAATATTCTTACGAATAGCCTTAATTTGAGAAGGGTTCTCCAACGGAGAAACCGCATGGTTTAATTTCATACGAATCAAAGCATCCTTCTCTGCTGCGAGTCTTTCCTTTAACTCTTGAGTAGTTAACTCTTTAATTTCTGCTATTTTCATAATCTATCACGCGTTTTGGTTTTGAGCATCAAAATCTCGTCTAACAATAAACTTAGTAGTTACTGGCAACTTTTGTGCAGCCAAGCGCAATGCTTCTTTTGCTACTTCAAAAGGTACTCCTTCTACTTCAATTACCACTCTTCCTGGAGTAACGGGCGCAACAAATCCCTCTGGGTTACCTTTTCCTTTACCCATACGAACCTCTGCAGGTTTCTTAGTGATAGGTTTATCAGGAAATATTCTAATCCATATTTGTCCTTGTCTTTGCATATAACGTGTTACTGCAACACGAGCTGCTTCGATTTGGCGACCTGTAATCCACTTTGACTCCAAGACTTTAATACCGAAAGATCCAAAAGCTAATTGGTTTCCGCGTTGTGCGTTACCCTTCATACGACCTTTCTGTTGTCTTCTGAATTTTGTTTTCTTAGGTTGTAACATCTTTCCTTAAATCAAATTAACAGAATTATTTTCTTTTTCTCTTGAAGCCTTGTTGTTTTCCTGCTGCAGGAGCGTTACCGCTTCTGTTTACTTCTTTAGTAGCAGCAAAATTAGGTGCCAAATCTTTCTTACCGTAAACTTCTCCACGGCAAATCCAAACTTTAATACCAATTAAACCAACCTTAGTCAAAGCTTCAGCCTGAGCGTAGTCTATATCTGCTCTAAATGTATGAAGTGGAGTTCTTCCCTCTTTATACATCTCTGAACGTGCCATTTCTGCACCATTCAAACGACCAGATACTTGAACCTTAATACCCTCAGCACCCATACGCATAGTAGAGGCAATAGCCATTTTTGTTGCACGACGGTATGCAATCTTTCCCTCTATCTGACGAGCAATGTTATTTGCTACGATCATTGCGTCTAAATCTGGTTTCTTAACCTCGAAGATGTTGATTTGAACATCTTTGTCAGTTACACCTTTCAACTCTTCTTTTAATTTCTCTACCTCTTGTCCACCTTTACCGATGATGATTCCTGGACGTGCAGTACATACAGTAATGGTAACTAATTTCAAGGTACGTTCGATAACTATTTTTGAAACGCTAGCCTTTGCAAGACGGGCATTCAGATACTTTCTAATCTTAGCATCTTCCAAGATAGTATCGCCATAATTTTTTCCTCCGAACCAATTGGAATCCCATCCTTTGATGATTCCTAAACGGTTACTAATTGGATTTACTTTCTGTCCCATCTAACAATTAATTTTGGTTAGCATTTGAATTAATAGAATCTACAAATATAGTCACATGGTTAGAGCGTTTACGAATTCTGTAACCTCTACCTTGTGGAGCTGGACGAAGTCTCTTTAATGTTTTTCCTTCGTCTACGAAAATTTTGCTAATATACAACTCACCGCTATCAGCTGTCTTATCGGTCTTCTTCTCCCAGTTTGCGATAGCAGAACGAAGCAATTTCTCTAAGCGGTTAGAAGCATCCTTCTTTGAATATTTCAAAACACTAAGTGCTCTGTAAACCTCCATTCCTCTTATCATATCAGCGACAAGACGCATCTTGCGTGGTGATGTAGGAACATCGTTTAATTTAGCGAAGTAAAGCGACTGACGAGCTTCTTTTAATGCTGTTGCCGAGTTTTTCTTTCTTACACCCATTTTATTTACTTTTTTTTAATTTTCTTTTCACGGTTTATTTTTTCTTATTTCCACCGTGTCCTCTAAATGTACGAGTCAACGAAAATTCTCCAAGTTTATGACCTACCATATTTTCGGTAACGTACACAGGAATAAATTTATTTCCGTTATGAACTGCAATAGTATGACCCACAAAGTCTGGGGAAATCATTGAAGCGCGTGACCATGTCTTTATAACAGACTTCTTTCCGCTCTCATTCATGGCCAAAACCTTCTTCTCCAGTTTTACACTTATAAATGGACCTTTTTTTAATGAACGACTCATAAAAATTACCTTTTAAATTACTTTTTCCTTCTTTCAACTATATACTTATTAGAAGTATTCTTTGGTGCTCTTGTCTTGTAACCCTTAGCCAAAAGACCCTTTCTTGATCTTGGATGACCTCCAGATTGACGGCCTTCACCACCACCCATTGGGTGATCTACTGGGTTCATTACTACAGCACGGTTTCTAGGACGACGACCTAACCAACGTGAACGTCCTGCTTTACCTGAACGCTCCAACGCATGATCAGAGTTTCCTACTGTACCAATTGTTGCTTTACAAGTACAAAGAATCATTCTAGTTTCACCAGAAGGTAATTTTACGATTGCATACTTTCCTTCTCTCGAAGTCAACTGCGCAAATGTTCCTGCTGAACGAACCAAAGCAGCTCCTTGGCCCGGACGCAATTCCAAATTGTGAATTACAGTTCCTAATGGAATGTTTTGCAGTGGTAATGCATTACCTACTTCAGGAGATGCTTCATTTCCTGACATCAACTCCTGTCCTACCTGCAAACCGTTAGGTGCAAGAATGTAACGTTTCTCTCCATCAGCGTAAAATAACAAAGCAATACGAGCTGATCTGTTTGGATCGTACTCAATTGTTTTTACTACTGCTGGAACACCATCTTTGTCTCTTTTGAAGTCAATTACTCTGTACTTTCTCTTGTGACCGCCTCCGATATAACGCATGGTCATCTTACCTGTGTTATTACGTCCACCGGTCTTTGTCATTCCTCTTACAAGAGATTTCTCTGGCACACTTGAGGTAATTGTCTCAAATGTTCCAATAACTTTGTGTCTTTGCCCTGGTGTTGTGGGCATAAATTTACGAACAGCCATTTTTATTGAATATTGCTATAAAAATCTATTACTTCACCTTCCTTCAAGGTAACATATGCCTTCTTATATGAAGGTGCATTTCCCTTTAGGATACCAGTCTTTGTATAACGACATTTTGCCTTTCCTTCAACTTGCATTGTGTTGACAGAAACGACTTGAACGTTATACATTTCCTCAATGGCCTTCTTTATCTCTATTTTGTTAGCCTTTGGGGAAACACGAAAACCATAGCGAGAATACTTCTCGCCAAGGTTTGTTGCTTTCTCGGTTATTATCGGTTTAATTATGATTCCCATCCTTTCAACCTCCTAATCTTTTAAATTATTCTCAATATTCGCCAAAGCGCCCTCTGTTAATAACAAACATGAAGCGTCCAAAATTCTGTAAGTGTTTAAGTCTGAGGACAAAACAACTCCAGCGTTCTGAATATTTCGAGCGGACAAATATACGTTTTTATTTGGTTCTGACAAAATTAAAAGTGATTTCTTATCAACAATGTTGAAATCTTTCATCATTGACACAAAATCCTTCGTTTTTGGTGCATCAAAAGATACATTTTCAATAACGATGATTGCATTGTCTTTGATCTTTGCTGACAAAGCCGACTTACGTGCCAATTTCTTTGTCTTCTTGTTCAACTTGAAGCTATAATCACGTGGTACAGGACCAAATACGCGTGCACCTCCTACCAATACTGGAGAGTTGATATCACCACGACGTGCTCCTCCTCCTCCTTTTTGGCGTCCTAACTTTCTGGTACTACCAGACAATTCACTTCTCTCCTTAGATTTGTGCGTACCTTGACGTTTGTTTGCCAAGTATTGCTTTACATCTAAGTACATTACATGTTCATTTGGTTCAATACCAAAGATGCTATCGCTTACAGAGACCTTTCTTCCAGTATCTTGGCCTTTAATATTATATACACTAAGTTCCATTACTTATTTACAATTACGATTGAACCTTTAGCTCCTGGCAATGAACCTTTCAAAATCAAAAGATTATTTTCAGGAATAACTTTTAAAACTTGAAGATTCTGAACTGTAACAGACTCTCCACCCAAGCGACCTGCCATACGCATTCCTTTGAATACTTTTGCAGGGTAAGAACATGCTCCAACTGATCCTGGTGCTCTCAAACGGTTGTGCTGACCGTGTGTGCTTTGTTGCACACCTCCAAATCCGTGACGTTTTACTACACCTTGGAATCCTTTTCCTTTAGAGGTTCCCACTACATCTACAAACTTAGAATCAGCGAACAAATCTACTGTTATCTGATCTCCTAATTTGTACTCGGTCTCAAAACCCTTGAACTCGGCCAAGTGTCTCATTGGGGCTACTGACGCTTTCTTGAAGTGTCCCATTTCTGCTTTTGAAGTGTTCTTTTCTTTCTTCTCTTCAAAACCAACTTGGACTGCCTCATAACCATCTTTCTCGATAGTCTTAATTTGAGTAACCACACAAGGACCTACTTCGACAACAGTGCATGGAATATTCTTTCCCTCGGCACTGAAAACGGATGTCATTCCGATTTTTTTTCCTAATAATCCTGGCATTTCAATAAATATTAATTACTATGCAATTTCTACTTCTACTCCACTTGGCAACTCTAACTTCATCAACGCATCAATTGTCTTAGAGGTTGAACTATAGATGTCGATCAATCTCTTGTATGATGAAAGTTGAAATTGCTCTCTCGATTTCTTGTTTACGAATGTAGAGCGGTTAACTGTAAAGATACGTTTGTGTGTTGGCAATGGAATTGGACCACTTACAACTGCACCCGTATTCTTAACTGTCTTAACGATCTTTTCTGCTGACTTGTCAACCAAGCTGTGATCGTATGACTTTAATTTAATTCTAATTTTCTGACTCATCTCTTTGAATCTTATATAAATTAATTACAATAATTCTACTTTACCTTTAGCCTCTGCTACTACTGCTTTTGCAATAGAAGAAGAAACTTCTGCATAATGAGAGAACTCCATTGATGAAGTTGCACGACCTGATGTGATAGTACGCAAATCTGTTACATATCCAAACATCTCTGCCAAAGGTACTTTAGCCTTTACAATACGTGCACCTGAACGGCTGGTTTCCATACCTTCAACTTGACCACGACGTTTGTTCAAGTCTCCGATTACATCTCCCATGTTCTCCTCTGGTGTGATAACTTCCAATTTCATAATTGGCTCCATCAACACTGGTTTTGCCTTTGCACATGCCTCCTTGAATGCCAAGTTTGCACAGATTTCAAATGACAACTGGTCTGAGTCTACTGGGTGATATGAACCATCCATTACGACAACTTTCATCTTCTCCAATGGGAATCCTGCTAACACACCATTGCGCATTGCTGATTGGAATCCTTTTTGAATTGATGGGATAAATTCCTTTGGAATGTTACCACCCTTAACAACATCTTCGAATTGCAAGCTGCCTTCGAATCCTTCGTCTGCTGGTCCAACAGATACAACGATATCTGCATATTTACCACGACCTCCGGATTGTTTCTTATATAACTCACGGTGCTCAACAGTCTTAGTAATAGCCTCCTTATAGTTAACTTGAGGACGACCTTGATTACATTCAACTTTGAACTCACGTTTCAAACGGTCGATAATGATATCCAAGTGCAACTCACCCATACCAGAGATAACTGTTTGACCTGATTGCTCATCTGTTCTAACAGTAAAGGTTGGATCCTCTTCTGCCAACTTAGCCAAACCATTACCCAATTTATCAACATCAGCTTGAGACTTAGGCTCGATAGCGATACCAATCACTGGATCTGGGAAGTCAATTGACTCCAATACCATGTGGTCTTTCTCATCTTCACCACACAATGTATCACCTGTACGAATATCTTTGAAACCTACACCTGCACCGATATCACCAGCAGAGATTACATCAACTGGATTTTGGTGGTTAGAGTGCATTTGGAATAGACGAGAGATACGTTCTTTCTTTCCTGAACGTGTGTTGAAGATATATGATCCTGCGTCGATTTTACCTGAATATACACGGAAGTAGCAAAGACGACCTACGAATGGGTCTGTTGCAATCTTAAATGCCAATGCACACAAAGGCTCGTCCTCACTTGGGTGACGAATAATTTGTTTTTCAGGATCATCTACTGCAGTACCAATGATGTCTGCTGTATCCAATGGGCTAGGCAAATAAGCACAAACTGCATCCAACATAGTTTGAACTCCTTTGTTCTTAAATGAAGAACCACAAATCATTGGATAAATCTTCATTGCGATAGTACCTTTTCTAAGAGCAACTTTAATTTCCTCTTCTGTAATAGTACTTGGATCATCAAAGAATTTCTCCATCAAAGCATCGTCGCACTCAGCAACAGACTCCAACATCTTGTCTCTCCACTCTTTAGCTTCATCAACCAAATCAGCTGGAATGTCCTCAATTGAATATTCTGCACCCATGGTTTCATCATGCCAAAGAATAGCTTTCATTTTGATCAAATCAACAACTCCCTTGAAAGAATCTTCTGCTCCGATAGGAATTTGAATAGGACATGGATTAGCGCCCAAAACTTCCTTAACCTGTGTTACAACATCAAAGAAGTTGGCACCAGAACGGTCCATCTTGTTTACATAACAAATACGAGGAACGTGGTACTTATCTGCTTGTCTCCATACTGTTTCAGATTGAGGCTCAACACCACCAACTGCACAGAAAGTAGCAACAGCACCATCCAAGATACGAAGAGAACGCTCAACCTCAACAGTGAAGTCAACGTGTCCCGGAGTATCAATCAAGTTAATCTTGTATTTCTTATCGTTGTATTTCCAATAGGTTGTAGTAGCAGCAGAAGTAATAGTGATACCTCTCTCTTGCTCCTGTGCCATCCAGTCCATCGTAGCTGCACCATCATGAACCTCACCAATCTTGTGAGTCAAACCTGTGTAGAACAAAATACGCTCAGACGTAGTTGTCTTACCAGCATCGATGTGAGCCATGATACCAATGTTTCTTGTATAATGTAAATCTGCTTTAGCCATTTGAATAATTCTTTAAAGGGATTAAAATCTGAAATGAGCAAAAGCACGGTTTGCTTCAGCCATTTTGTGCATATCTTCTTTCTTCTTGAATGCTCCACCTTGGTTATTGAAAGCATCAGCAATCTCAGCAGCTAATTTCTCAGCCATTGAGTGTCCACTTCTCTTGCGAGAGAACAATATCAAGTTCTTCATTGAGATTGATTCTTTTCTTTCTGGGCGGATTTCGGTAGGAACTTGGAAAGTAGCACCACCTACACGGCGTGACTTAACTTCCACTTGTGGTGTGATGTTCTCTAAAGCCTTCTTCCATATTTCAAGCGGAGTCTTATCCTCATTAGGAAGTTTTGACTTTACATTATCCAAAGCTGTATAGAATATATCGTATGCGATAGATTTTTTTCCATCGTACATTAAGTGGTTAACAAATCTTGTAACCATTACTTCATTAAAGATAGGATCTGGTAATATGACCCTTTTCGTTGGTTTTGCTTTTCTCATTTTTACTCAAAAATTTTTCGTTTTTGTTTTGGTTGCTTTGTTGCTTCAACGACTACGCTAAGTCATTTACTCAACCTTGAAGTGCCACCAGTAAAACTAAAACTTGTTCTACTTAATTTTTACTCTTATCGTTCTTATTTCTTTCCTTTTGCTGGTGCTGCTTGACCTGGTTTAGGTCTCTTTGCTCCATACTTAGAACGACGTTGTGTACGACCATTTACACCTGCTGTATCCAATGATCCACGTACAATGTGGTAACGTACACCTGGAAGGTCCTTAACACGTCCTCCACGTACCATTACGATTGAGTGCTCTTGCAAGTTATGTCCTTCTCCAGGAATATAAGCATTCACCTCTTTTTGGTTCGTCAAACGTACTCTGGCAACTTTACGCATTGCAGAGTTAGGCTTCTTAGGAGTGGTGGTGTATACACGAACACATACACCTCTTCTCTGTGGACAAGAATCCAATGCTGGAGATTTGCTCTTGTCTGTAAGAGTAGCCCTTCCTTTTCTAACTAATTGCTGAATTGTAGGCATTTCGTTTTTTAATTTTTAATATTTTAACTTTAAATTTAGACACTATACTAATTGTGGCGCAAAATTAGAACTTATTTTTCTCTCTCACAAATTTTTTTTTATTTTTTTTCCTCCTCCTTAACTCATTCGCATTCTGCACTTTCTTTTTCTCCCTTCCTACTCCGACATTACTCCAATTACTATCTTATTTCTCAAATTTTTATTACCTTTGCACCCAATTTATATATATAAGGTATAAAAACAAAAAAAATTAAGATACATTCATGCAAGAATTAGCTAACAAGTACAACCCCACTGACGTCGAATCTAAGTGGTATCAATATTGGTTGGATAACGGTTTCTTCAAATCAAAACCGGATGGTCGTGAACCTTATACAATTGTTATCCCCCCTCCTAATGTGACTGGTGTCCTTCACATGGGTCACATGTTAAACAATACAATCCAAGACATCCTCGTCCGCAGAGCTCGTATGTTGGGTAAAAATGCTTGCTGGGTGCCTGGTACAGACCATGCTTCCATCGCAACCGAAGCAAAAGTGGTTAACAAACTGGCTCAGGAGGGTATTAAGAAAACTGACCTCACTCGCGAACAATTCTTAGAGCATGCTTGGGAATGGACCCGCAAACACGGCGGAATCATCCTTGAACAATTGAAAAAACTTGGCGCATCCTGCGACTGGGACAGAACAGGATTCACAATGGATGAGACTCGTAGCAAAAGCGTTATCAAAGTATTCTGCGACCTCTACAACAAAGGTCTCATCTACCGCGGCGTACGTATGGTAAACTGGGATCCTAAAGCTTTAACCGCCCTTTCCGACGAAGAGGTTATTTATAAGGAAGAGCATAGCAAACTGTATTACCTTAAATATTATGTTGCCGACGACGATATGTCCGGCTCTACCGGCTCCGACCAAGAAGTCATCCACAAAGATGCGAAAGGTCGATATGCGGTCGTTGCAACCACTCGTCCTGAAACCATCATGGGTGATACCGCAATGTGTATCAACCCTAAAGACCCAAAGAACAGATGGCTAAGCGGCAAAAAGGTAATCGTTCCTTTGGTTAACCGCGTAATCCCTGTTATCGAAGATGAATATGTTGATATCGAATTCGGTACTGGTTGCTTGAAAGTCACTCCTGCTCACGACGTGAACGACTATATGCTAGGAGAAAAATACAACCTGCAAACTATCGATATCTTTAATGACAACGGTAGCATCAGCGAAGCTGCTGGCATGTATATCGGACAAGATCGTTTCGACGTTAGAAAACAAATCGAGAAAGACTTAGCTGCTGCCAACTTATTGGAAAAGACAGAAGACTACACTAACAAAGTGGGTTACTCGGAAAGGACCAACGTTGTTATCGAACCTAAACTTTCTATGCAATGGTTCCTTAAAATGGAACACCTTGCCAAGATAGCATTGGACCCTGTCATGAAGGATGAACTTAAATTCTATCCTGCTAAATACAAAAACACATACCGCAATTGGTTAGAGAACATCAAAGATTGGTGTATCAGCCGTCAGTTGTGGTGGGGACATAGAATTCCTGCTTACTTCCTTCCTGAAGGCGGTTATGTAGTTGCTGAAACGGAAGAAAAAGCATTGGAATTGGCTAAACAAAAAAGTGGAAACGCCAATCTAACCATCAACGATCTTCGTCAAGACGAAGACTGCTTGGACACATGGTTCTCTTCTTGGCTTTGGCCTATCTCTTTGTTCGACGGAATTAATAATCCTGGAAACGAGGAAATCAAATACTACTATCCAACCAGCGACTTGGTAACGGGTCCGGACATCATCTTCTTCTGGGTGGCTCGTATGATTATGGCGGGTTACGAATATGAAGGCGACATGCCTTTCAAAAACGTATATTTCACTGGTATCGTTCGTGACAAACTAGGAAGAAAGATGTCTAAATCATTGGGTAACTCACCAGACCCATTGGATCTCATCGACAGATTTGGTGCTGATGGTGTGCGTATGGGTATGATGTTATCCGCTCCAGCTGGTAATGACATCTTGTTCGATGAAGCATTATGCGAACAAGGCCGTAACTTCAACAATAAAATATGGAATGCATTCCGTTTGGTAAAAGGTTGGGAAGTAAAAGAGATGGAACAACCTGCATCCGCACAAAAAGCTGTGAAATGGTTCCAACAACAATTGAATAAGACAATCATTGAGATCAACGACTGTTTCGACAAATACCGTATCAGTGAAGCGCTCATGGCTGTCTACAAATTATTCTGGGATGAGTTCTCTTCATGGTACCTAGAGATGGTAAAACCTGCTTATCAGCAACCGATAGACAAAACCACCTACGATGCCACCCTCTCCTATTTCGAAACGCTTTTGAAACTTTTACATCCTTTCATGCCATTCATCACAGAAGAGTTGTATCAAAACATAAAAGAGCGTGACGTAAAAGATAGTATCATGGTGAGTCTTCTTCCTAAGGCTGACGATTTCTGCGAGAAGAACATCAACAGAATGGAGAGCACGAAACAGATTATTGCAGGTATCAGAAACATTCGTGCCAACAAAGGCATCTCTCCTCGTGAGACATTCGACCTATATTATAAAGGTGAATGGGATGACAAGAACGACGCCATCATTCAAAAATTGGCCAACATCAATCTGATTGCAGAAAACAAAGGCAACATCTCAGGCTCTGCTGCTACCTTTATGGTTGGAACCATTGAAATCTCTATTCCATTAGGCAACAATGTCAATGTGGAGGAAGAGATCAAAAAGATGGAAGAGGAGATTAAATACCTCGAAGGATTCCTTGTTTCTGTCAACAAAAAATTGGGCAATGAAAAGTTCGTCGCTAATGCAAAATCTGAAGTTGTAGAAAACGAGAGAAAGAAAAAGGCTGACGCAGAAAGCAAGATTGCCACTTTGAAGGAGAACATCTCAAAATTGAAATAATCGAGATTTTATATGCTTCATAAAAGATCCGTAGTGTCAACTGCGGGTCTTTTTTTCTTCTTTTACATTGTATGAAGTGTAAAAAGTTTTAGATTTGCAAAAAAAACATTATGACGAATTCCATTACTCAACAAAGAGACTGCAAATATGAATTGATTCGGGTTCTCAGCATTTTTTTTATCGTATGCAACCACACATCTGGAATCATTCCGTTAGAGGATCCCATCCATCAATATCTAAGTCCCTTATTACTTTTATCCCAAACAGGTGTCGCATTATTCTTCTTCCTAAGTGGAAGATTTGCTTTGCGAAAAATATTAAATACTGACGAAGAATACAAAACCTTTTATTTCAAGAAGGCCATATACCTTATATTACCAATTGTCTTCTATATGATTCTTCAAACTACCCTGAAACACTTCAGAACGTATGGAATAACGTTAGATGGACTTGCGTCTACAATCATTTCTGACATCCTTTTTGATCACGTAAAGACACATTTTTGGTTTGTCACCGTACTTGTCGGAAATATACTCATCGCCCCATTTATGGCAAAAGCGATTAACGAACTTACCAAAAACATGGCTCTTGTTTTTGTTGGTCTGGGAATATTGCATAATACAATTTTCGCCTACTCACCTTACTTTACTGGCGTTGAATACGTATGGACCTTTCCTTTCGCACAATGGTCCATCTACTTTTACATTGGAGGATGTATTGATAAGATAATTACAACACCACGAGATAAAAAGATTGCAATCATACTAGGTGTTATCGGAGTATGTATTATCACGCTAAAAACACTCTTCTTTTCATATCAGAAATATTTACATGACTTAATGCCATCTTTCACATTTTTCAGTATCATGATATACATTCTTCTTCAAGGAATCAACGCAGATGCATGGTCGGCGAAGGCAAAAAAAATCATCTACTTTTTAGGCAAACGATCCTTTGGCATATATCTTGTCCACATGATAGCCATATTAGGTGTTGTCAGGATTTTCCCCGAGCAATGGAATGAACTCCCCGTTGTCTTATTTTACCTCATCAACGTGTTATTGGCATTCATCTGCAGTATAATATTGAGTTACCTGGCTGATATCATTATATTAAATCCCATACAGAATTTACTTGTACGGCTGAGGGGAAAAAAAGAATAACTACCATTTCAAAAAACTGTTTCTCTCATTTCAGACAATCCAGATTTATCGAAAAAAAACTATTATTCTCTGTAGGAAACACGTCAAAACAGGAACGAAAAAAGGTGACTAGAAAATCCAGTCACCTTTCCCATATTAAAGGAGTTTATTTTATTATTTATTTATCATCTGCAATGGCTTTCCAAGCAAAAGCAGCAATAGCAGCACCAATGAATGGACCAACGATAAAGATCCAAAGGTTAGTCAGTGCAGTACCTCCTTGGAACAATGCAGGTGCAATAGAACGAGCTGGATTAACTGAAGTACCTGTATATCGAATACATACCAAGTGAACCAAAATCAAGCAAAGACCGATAGCCAATCCTGCGAAATTTCCAGCACCTTTCTTTGAGTCTGTCGTTCCTAAAACAGTGAAAACGAACACACAAGTAAATACGATCTCAGCCAACAAACCGCCAGCAACAGAGACTCCTGATTGAAGGTCATTGGCACCGGTTCCCTCTAATCCTGCATTAGATGTCAACACATATAAAATACATGAACCGATCAACGCACCAAGAACTTGGAATACCATATACATACCAGCCTCTTTTGTTGAAATTCTCTTGGTAAGCAAGCATCCCAACGTAATTGCAGGATTGATATGACATCCACTTGTACCCCCAATTGTATAAGCCATTGCAACAACCGCAAGACCAAATGCTATTGAAGTACCCACCACACTTGCAGTGTCTGTTCCACAACTTAAACTTACGGCTGCACCGCAACCCATCAGTACCAACACCATGGTACCAAACATTTCTGCTAAATACTTTTTCATTTTAGTATGAGAGCATGTTACTACTCTCAGATTTTATAGTTAAACAATTAGAATCTCCATCCAATAGTGGCAATAATATTATGATTTTTCAGATTCAAACTGCTAGCAGTCTCATCCTGTGGCAACATACCATAGAAATTAGCCTTTTGATTTCTAAACACGTATGCCAAATCACAATAGAACTTATCACCCTCATAACCAAGACCTCCTGTTATGTAGTGAGTTTGCTGTGGCAAAGACAATGGTCTGAACAAATAAAGTTCCTCACCCAAATTTTTGTCATAATCAATAGGGCTTGACATGAATGCGAAACCTGCACGCAAAGAGAACTGATCGATAACCTTATACTCAGCACCCAATTTGATGGTATGAACTGCATTGAATTCCTCTTTCATTTGGTTGTTTTGAGCAATCAATTCTTCGTCATAATTTGACATTCTCATCGTTGAATAGTTATCAAGATTGTATTCAAGACCGATTAATGCTTTGCTTGCAATTACAAAGCCCAAGCTACCTTGCAATTTAAACGGAGTTTTAAGTTTATAAGAGCAATCACCATGATCAACTTCTGGAGCATCCGGATTCTGATCGTTATAATCGAATTCCACAGAATAAGTTTCAAATATATCATACAATGTTCTTGTATGAACTGCCAAACCAATACGCATGAAATCTACAGGTTTAACAATTGCACCTACTTTAAAGTTAACACCGACACCATCAACATCATAATAATTATCAAAATAGTAACTACCTATCTGGGAGTTGACAGAAGACTCATCATATAAAGCCTTTTGTTTATAGTCCAAAACGGAGATACCCAATGCAGCACCTAGATAAACGCGATTACTGATATTCATACCGTAAGAGATATCCCACTGTCCGACATGACCAGACTCTGTGTATCTAGTTTGTTTGTCAAAATTTTCTCTTCTATCGAAACGAGAATAGAACTCAGAAGAGCCCTCATCGCTAATTAGTCCCAAATTATTAGCCTCTTCAAAGATATAATCAGGAGCAGCCTCTTTGCACATATAGTCGGTCAAAGAGAGGCCTGAATAATCATGGCTTTTAGTTGAGGAGTAACGAGCAAAGTTACTCAGACGATTATAAGAAATGCCCAACGAAGAAGTTATATATCCCTTTTCAGCTTCGTGTTCTCTAAAATTAATAACAAATGCGAAGTTATTCAAACACACATGAGCATCTTTCGTATTGTCCACATATACATTCGGAGAGAAAGTCAAATCACAACGTTTGTAGACGCCTATACCAGCAGGATTATCTTTCGATACTGAAGGGTTTCCACCCAATGCGCCGAAGGCACCTGCCATAGAAGAGTATCTTGCAGTACCCATCACAGGGTCTAATTGATTATAGTTTAATGCATCATATGCACTTTGTGAGAAGCTGGCAGCAGCGAAAGCCATGGCTCCTAATGTCATTATATACTTTTTCATACTCGATTTCTTTTTCTATTTATATTATAGGTAAAAACCCGTTAACTATCTCCTTGAAAAGGAGACCTTTTTCAAAGTCTCCTTTTTTATATTTCACACTAACGGCGACCTCCTCCTGAGTGACTTCCACCTCTTGACGATGATGAGCCTCCACCGGATGAACGTGATCCGCTATTTGATGAACCTGAACTATATCCTCCAGAGCGAGAAGAACCTGAAGAGTAGCTTCCTCCAGAAGAAGAACCACTTCTAGATGATCCTCCATAAGATCCGTAAGAAGATGATCTTGTAGAAGATGAACCTGACGAGCTTCTGTTCGTGCTTGAACTCGAAGAACGAGGTGCAGAATAAGAAGATCTTCCGCTATAAGATGAGGATGATCCTGAAGAATTGCCTCTTACCGAAGAACCATTACTATATGAGCGAGAACCATTTGAAGATGTTCTTGCTGAAGTTGACGAACTAGGAGGGAACGATCTTCTCAACGTAGTAGACGAAGTCGATACCGATGGTCTTGCTGAAGATCCTTGTGATCTTGACACCGTAGTTGTTCTGCCCGATGTGACACTACGTGTTGATGATCTTTCTATAGATCTTGTTCCTATAGAGGTTCTTGCAGTAGAATTACCAGAAGGAACACGAGCACCATCTGTTCTACCTCTTCCATAAGATCCATTGGATGCGCTATATCTACCGCCATGACCATGATGATAAATAGGTGCATGCCAATGATAATGATGATATGGATGATAATAATATGAATAGCGGTATGGAGTATAATATCCATAGTAGCCATAATATCCCCAATATGGATCATAGTATCCCCAGTATGGATCATAATATCCAGTGTAGTAAGGATGCCATCCATAGTAACGGTAATATGGATAACCCACACCTACATAAACTGTCGTATTTGATGATTCCACACTTGTTTCTGCTGCATTATTATCATCTACTGATACCACATTGTAATCTGTACCATGGTATTTATTCAACCTTTTGGTGTATTCATAATCACCATTATCCACTGAAATTAACGTATCCGTAACAAAATTTCCTGATGCAACAGAAGCAGAATCTTCAATGACAATGGCTCCATTGTCAAAGTACACGTTCTGTTTTCCTTTGGTTTTTAACATCAATGTTTTCTCCAGATCGCCAAACTCATCCATTATACGAATTGTATCCATTACATACGCATCGTCTTTCTTGAGAGTTGTATCAATAACAGCAATAAATTCATTCGAAACCAAATCGTAACGTTCAACATTTGGAGATTTTATAATAATCATATTCCTATGCTTTTCTATCTCCTCCCATTTTGCGTTCCTATCTGCCTTCCCCTGAGAATGTTCCTTTATCTGCTGTGCATACTTCTCTCCTCCTTTTTTCGTTGATGCATAGATGTCATCATAAGCGAAACTGGAATTCACTGAAACTAATCCTACGATTAGAATCAAGAAGATTCGAAGTTTATTTACCATTTTCATAAGCAGTCCCCCTATTTTTATAATGAACAAATTATTTTTCACATAGAAAGCATACAAAGATAAGAAAAAAAACATTTTCTTAATTATCTTTTTTAACTTTGCGGTAAAGATAGCACTTGTGCTACATTGTCCTAAAAAAAATATACGAATCCTCGTTTTTTTATCGACGAATCAAACAAAATTAATATGAAATTTTTAGAAGTTCACCTAAATATTCCCTCCAAAGAAGCTTATGTTAAGGATATTTTGACCGCTCAAATGGCGGAAATCGGGTTCGAAAGTTTTGTCGACGACGCTGACGAACTCATCGGTTACATTCAAAAAGAGTCTTTCAACTCTTCCGAATTACAAAACCTTATCGACCAATTTGAATACGATAAAGGTATCTCCTTCCGCATCGAAGAGGCTGAAGATAAAGACTGGAACGAAGAATGGGAGAAAAACTTCTTTCAACCTATCATCATTGGAAATGAATGCGTGATCCACAGCACTTTCCACAAAGACTACCCTAAAGCAAAATACAATCTGCTCATAGACCCTAAAATGGCTTTCGGAACTGGTCACCACTCCACTACCTCTTTAATGGTGCGTGCCATCCTAAGCACAAACCTAATGGGAAAATCTCTTCTCGATATGGGGTGCGGAACCGCCATCCTTGCCATCCTCGCCGCCAAAAGAGGGGCATCTCCAATCACTGCTATCGACATCGATGAATGGGCCTACAACAACGCAGTTGAAAATATTCGCCTCAACAACGAACCTCAAATCAACGTGCAATGCGGAGGAGCTGAATTACTAAACGCCAACTCTTATGATGTGATTTTAGCTAACATCAACCGAAACATTCTACTTAACGACATCCACCAATACGCCAAAGTACTAAATACACCCGGCACACTAATCTTAAGTGGTTTTTATGAATCTGACATCTGTTTGATTGAAGAAGAATGTAATAAATATGGATTGATTAAAAAATCATACGAAATGGACAACAATTGGGTAGCAGTACAGTTTACAAAAAATTAAGACGATAACATTTATAACCTATTAATAACTTTAACATGATACAAAAAACACCAGAATTTGAATTGGCTGAGACCATTATCTCAGAAACGAATCGCCACCTGTTTCTTACAGGAAAGGCAGGTACCGGTAAAACCACATTTTTAAAGCACATACGGGAGACCTCCTCCAAAAGGATGGTGGTCGTCGCCCCTACCGGTGTCGCTGCCATTAATGCGGGAGGAATGACTATTCATTCTTTTTTTCAGATTAACTTTGGTCCTTACCTGCCTGGACAAAAAGCGTTGGAACTTCAAAAAATCAGAAAGGAGAAAATCGGAATCATCCGAACACTCGACCTGCTTGTCATCGATGAAATCAGTATGGTGAGAGCCGACCTCCTAGATGCGATCAACGACGTACTCCAGAGAATCAGGAGAAACACTAAACCTTTCGGTGGCGTGCAGCTCCTAATGATCGGCGATACTCAACAGTTAACCCCAGTCGTAAAAGATGACGAGTGGGCTATTCTCTCATCCACCTACGAAACCCCATACTTTTTCAGTAGCACTGCACTGAAAAAAACAGAGTATGCTTGTGTGGAACTAAAAACCATTTTCCGTCAGGAAGACCAACATTTCATAAATCTACTCAATCATATTCGAGAGAACACTGCCAATCAACAAATCATCGATGAACTCAACTTGCACTTCCGCCCTAATTTTCAACCGAAAGACGATGAGGGATACATTCAGTTGACCACACACAACTTTTCTGCGCAGAGGATCAACAATCAGCGTCTCTCCGCACTTCATAGCAAAGAGAAAACTTATACGGCAATGATTTCTGGCTCGTTTCCAGAAAACAACTACCCCACCGACTTTGAACTTCATCTGAAAGAAGGGGCGCAAGTCATGTTCATAAAAAACGATTCCTCACCCGAAAAAAAATATTTCAACGGAAAAATCGGATGGGTTAAATCATTGAGCGACGACACTATCATCATCACAGATAAAACGGAAGAGATATCCGTCACTCGCGAAATATGGGAAAACGTTCGTTACACCATCAATCAGGAGAACAATGAAATCACCACTGAAATAGATGGTTCCTTCTCTCAATTTCCCCTCAAAACAGCTTGGGCAATCACCATTCACAAAAGTCAGGGACTCACCTTCGAGAAAGCAATCATCGATGCGAAGGACTCTTTCTCTCACGGACAAGTTTATGTGGCACTCAGTCGGTGCAAGACCCTCGAGGGTATGGTATTAAGTTCTCCTCTTTCTCTTACTTCAATTAAACACGACATCCGTGTCGAATCATTTAACACACAGACTGAGAATTTGATACCCGACAAGAATCAATTGTCTCTATTAAAAAAGGATTATCAGTTAGAAATTCTCAACGAACTATTTTCTTTCAATGAGATTGCTAACGACATATCACTCTTTCAAAGAATCCTGATTGAATATCTATCAAAAGACTATCCGAAACTTATCGAAGAGATTGATCTTTTCAAAGGAAATTTTGAACGAGAAGTTATTTCAATTGCAAAGAAGTTTCAAACGCAGTTAAAAACATTAATGGCAGAACAGCAGTCTGCACTTGACGAGCGCGTTCGCAAAGCCGGACTCTACTTTTCCGAGAAATGCGAGCAACTGATCCTTCCTATTCTTGAAAGTTGTTCTAATGTGGAAAGTGATAACAAAGAGACATCAAAAAGATTGGCAGACAGACTCAGCCAAACGAAATCAGATGTGACAGTGAAATTTTCCGCACTAGCAACCTGCGAAAATGGATTCAATATCAATGCCTATTTCAAAGCGAAAAACAATGCGGAAATAGATAGTCTATATAACACAAAGAAAAGAACTGAGAAGAAAAAGGCGCAGTCCGTATCTGATGACATCCAACATATAGAGTTGTTCAATCAACTTCGACAATGGAGAAAGGAGAAAGCCGACGAACAAAAGATGCCTGCATATACAGTTTTATCTCAAAGTGCGTTGATCAACATCAGTAATCTTCTACCTAACAATGACAAAGAATTACTACTCATCTCTGGTATAGGCGAAAAAACTGCGGAAAAATATGGCAGGGATATTCTACAAATCGTTGACGCGTGCATCATCCAATATGATTATGAGAAAACAGACTTCTCTTCCATTCAACCACAAAAAAGGGAGAAATCTAAAATGAACACAGAGAAAGGAAAGGTAAGTACCTTCGAAATCACACTTCAATTATTAAGCGAAGGGTTATCCATCGACCAGATTGTGGAACGAAGAGGTTTGGCAAAGTCTACCATAGAGGGACATGTTTTAAAACTCATACAAGCGAATCGACTGCCAATAGAGACCTTCACGACACAAGAAAGATTGAATGTGTTAAAAGATTACATCAATACGCATCCCGATTTAAAAGAGATTACAACGATGTATAATGATTTAAAGGAAGAATATTCGTACAATGAGATTCGACTAGCTCAATGGCAGTTGGCAGATAAGCAAGGCAATTGAAGATAATAACAATGGTCCGTAACGTGATGTCCGTTAAACAGGGGTATCCACTCCTTTTAACGGACTTACAATTGATATTGCATGGAATAACTATTCGCTGGTTTTAACCCGTCTCACAAACTCTTCTCCATCATAATAGAGTACCCACGAGGTACTTGACGTCACGTGTTCTTTGCCGTCATCATCATCATACATCTTTTCAACCGTTTCTACGTCAATTTCATAAAACCCGTTGGTTTTTCGTTCACTAATTGAACAAGAAAACTCATCGGAAAAACATGTCCAAACCATATCTTCTCCTGTTTCCTCGTCTTCTCCTGTTTCCTCGTTAGATCGGCAGTATTCTGGAAAATATTCAAGTTCATCGACAAGTCGTATTTTATGTGGGCTTACCGCAACAAAGAATGTAAAAGATTGAACCCAATGTAGACGGCCTGGAAATGTATGTTCTAATTGGATCAATTCTGTGGTGTCATTTAATTGACCAATCCAATCAGCTCCATTATCTCCAGCATCTCCAGCACGATCTCCTGAAGTTTGAATGTGTAATGAATCGATGATATGGGGTTCTGACGTTGAAACATACTCATTTAGATACATATAGATGTCAATGTCACGTTCTCTTTTTATATAGAAAACATCTAAATCCATGGAATTATCACCACCATGCCAAATATTATCATAATATCCTATTATGTCTTTTTCATACGTCCAATTGGGATATTTCTTTTGCTTTAGATTACTATGGTTGATTTTCCAAAATCTTAGAATAATATCTATATCATTGTATGCTATAGAATAGAAATCTTTGGGCAACGACATATATTTCAAACTATAACATACGTCCAACGCGCATTCACAAATGGTGTCGAGTTTAGTTTTATCAGAAAACAGAATAGAGTCTAACTCTGTACAATCATAAAATGCACAATCCCCTATGCGAGTTACTTCGTCTCCAATTGTGATTGACTTCAACTTATAATTAGAATAAAAAGCTCTATCTCCAATTTCTGTCACTTTATATCGTCTCGCTTTATGCTTTATCGTATTGGGAACCATCACTCTTCCTTTTCTAGACTTTCCATTCATTAATTTTGCTGTACGAGTCCTAGAATTGAGTTCATAAGTCATAGAATCTTGTTCTATTCGAATAAGATCAGAAGCACTTCCTTCCGCCACACATAGTATGGGGAGCATACTGAAGATAAGCGCAACATATATTTTGAGGGAACGAACAATCATAAGAAATAAAGATTTTAGTGAATTGTTATTGGATAAATTGTCATTCAACCGTTTCAACCTCTCGCTTTACAAATTTCTCTCCATCATAATAGAGTACCCACGAGCTACTTGACGTCACGTGCCTGTTATCATCATCATCTTCCTCCTCTATAACATTTTTTACGTCAATTTCATAAAACCCGTTGGTTATCCGATTGCTAATCGAACAGGAAATCTCTTTCTTAAAACAATACTCCTTTTCCGTATCTTCATCTTCCTCCTCGCAATATTCCGAGTAATATCCAAGTTCTGTGATAATTTGAATTTTATGTGGGCTTACCGCAACAAATTCCAGGTCACAACCATTCCACCAAACGTCCAAATGTCTTTCCAAAAATGTATGTGTTAATTGGATCAATTCCGTGGAGTCATTTAATTGGCCAACAATCCAACCCATATTCCCCCCTCTACTACCACCATCTCCCATAACTTGAATGTGTAATGAATCAGAAATGATATCTGTTTCAGACGTTGGATCATCCTTGTTTAGATACATATAGATGTTAATGTCCTGTTCCCCTGTTATGTAGTAAACATCCAAATCCATTATTAGATTATCACCAAATTCTTCATGTTCTATGGCACCGTTTTCTAACACCCAATGAGGATATTTCCAAAGCGTTAGATTGTTATGGTTGATTTTCCAAAATCTTTGCATAATATCCATATCATTGTATGCTATAGAATAGAAATCTTTGGGCAACAACATATATTCCAAATGATAACATTCATCCAATGCCTTTTCACAAATGGTATCAAGTTTAGTTTTATCTGTAAACTGAATGGAGTCTAGATTTCCACAATCATAAAACGCCCGTTCCCCTATGCGAGTCACCTCGTCCGCAATTGTGATTGACTTCAATTTCCGATTACTCTCAAAAGCTCTATCTCCAATTTCTGTCACTTTATATCTTTTCGTCTTTCTCTTTATCGTATTGGGAATTATCACTTTCTCTTTACTATTCCTTCCATTCACTAATTTTGCCGTACGAGTTTTAGGATTGAGTTCATAAACCAATGAATCTTGTTCTATTTGAATAAGATTGGAAACACTTTCTTCTGCCATACATAGTATGGGTAACATACAGAAGATTAGTACAACATATATTTTGATGGAACGAACACTCATAGATTATGGATTCATTATCATTATAAAACTATAAAAATTTTATTTGTCATTGAATGGAATAACTATTCACTCGTCTTATTCTCACGTTCCACAAACTTTTTACCATCATAATAGATTGTTGACTTGTGTTTTTCATCTTCGTCTCCTCTTTTCATTAACATGTCAATTTCATAAAACCCATTGGTTTCTCGATTACTAATCGAATAGGAAAAATAGTCAGTTTCACAATGTATATTTCCATCTTCATCTTCCGAGGTTCCATTTCCATCCTCATCTTCATATTCCTCGTAGCAATGATTCGAGTAACAATCAAGTTCTGTGATAATTTGTATTTTATGTGGGCTTACTGCAAAAAATACCACATCCTCTCTTTCCCACACATGATCCATAGCCTGGCCAGAAAATTGACATCCTAATTCAATCAATCCTGTGGTGTCATTTAATTGACCAATCCAATGACCTCCATAATAATATACTCCATGTTCACCATAATCTCCTGTAAATTGAATGTGTAATGAATCAGAAATGACATAGGTTTCATACATTGAAACATCCTTACTTAGATACATATAGATGTATATGTCTCTGTATCCTTTCATTTCGAATACCTCTAAACCCATAGGATTCTCATCATCATCCGACGTAATAGTTTCATGATTAACATCCACCCAATTGGGGTATTTCTTTTGCGTTAGAATGTTATAGTTGATTTCCAAAAATCTTTGCATAATATCCATATCATTGTATGCTATAGAATAGAAATCTTTAGGCAACGACATATATTCCAAATGATAACATTTATCCAATGCCTTTTTACAAATGGTATCAAGTTTAGTTTTATCTGTAAACTGAATGGAGTCTAGATTTCCACAAGCATAAAACGCCAGTTCCCCTATGCGAGTCACCTCGTCCCCAATTGTGATTGACTTCAATTTCCAATTACGCCCAAAAGCCATATCTCCAATTTCTGTCACTTTATATCTTTTCGTCTTTCTCTTTATCGTATTGGGAATTATCACTTTCTCTTTACTATTCCTTCCATTCACTAATTTTGCCGTACGAGTCTTAGGGTTGAGTTCATAAACCAATGA
This sequence comes from Paludibacteraceae bacterium, assembly GCA_017430235.1. Taxonomy (GTDB): domain Bacteria; phylum Bacteroidota; class Bacteroidia; order Bacteroidales; family Paludibacteraceae; genus UBA1181. The sequence continues at coordinate 76,686 of JAFRNH010000031.1, forward strand.
ATCTTGTTCTATTTGAATAAGATTGGAAACACTTTCTTCTGCCATACATAGTATGGGTAACATACAGAAGAATAGTACAACATATATTTTGACGGAACGAACACTCATAGAATATGGATTAAACAACATCGTAAAACTATAAAAATTTTTGTTTTTATGACAGGCAAACATAGATAAAATATTTTTTGTGAAACAAAAGAAGAAAACGACCCACAACTGCAAATCTGCACCTGTAGGTCGTTTCTGTATTATCATGTCCTATAACGGACACTTATCTTATTTTGCATCCCAGCCCAAAGCTGAAGCTCCTAATACTGCAGCATCAGCATCTTTCATTTCTGAGAATACTACATTTACCTTATTTCTGAAGATAGGCATCAAGTTTTCTTCCATTGCCTTTTTTAATGGAACCATCAACAAATCTCCTGATTTAGCCAAGCCACCGAAAAGAACGATGATTTTCGGACTACTGAACTTAATAAAGTCTGCCAATGCCTCACCCAAGATTTGACCAGTGAAAGCAAAGATGTCCTTTGCAATCTGATCACCTGCCTTAGCTGCGTCAAACACATCCTTAGAAGTGATTTGATCTGCAGGGATCTTACGAAGCAAAGAATCCTCATTTGCACGTTTCTCCAAGAATTCACGAGCCGTACGAGCCACACCTGTAGCAGATGTATAGGTTTCCAAACAACCTTTGTTTCCACAACCACATGGACGACCGTTTTCACGACGAACGATCACGTGTCCCAACTCACCTGCAAATCCATCATGACCATAGATCAACTGACCATTGGCAACCACACCGCTACCAACACCTGTACCTAAGGTGATCATGATAAAATCCTTAACACCACGAGCTGCGCCATAAGTCATTTCGCCAATAGCTGCCGCATTCGCATCGTTAGTAAGAGCAACAGGAACGCCCAATTTCTCAGACATCATTTTAGCAAAAGGAACGATACCTTTCCATGGCAAATTTGCAGCATATTCAATATTACCAGAATAGAAATTAGCGTTAGGAGCGCCAACACCTATACCCTGAATCTTATCCATGCCACAATTGTCCTTCACCAATTGCGCGATACCATCACACAATGCATTCATATAATCATCCAATTCCTTGTACGCTTGCGTTTTGATGGAATTAGAAGCTAACACATTACCTTTTTGGTCAACAATACCAAAAACAGTATTGGTACCACCGATGTCGATACCTACTACATTGGGTTTCAAATCACTTTTCATATATAAGAATTTTTAATTGTATTAATACGTTTATAAGGACAGTAAACTATATATTTCTATTTTTGCTTCATTACTTTATATCCCCAAAATCCATACCACACTAGATAGCAATAACAAACCATTGGCACGCAGAAGGCAAAATGTGGATTCACCAATCCATCCACCAATTCATCTGTCAACATTCCTTGTAAAGGTGGAATCAGAGCACCTCCTAAAATCATCATCACTAACAAGGAAGAGCCCTGAGACGTGTATTGTCCCAACCCCTTAATTGCCAAAGTGAATATATTAGAGAACATAATCGAATTAAATAATCCAACTGAAAGAATAGCCCATAATGACAAAGTACCCGTTGTCATCAACATAACGGACAGCAATACAATATTCGCAATTGCAAACAATCCCAACGTAAAAGACGGTTTGGACTTCGCAAACACAAACAACATATAATTCAACAGCAATGAAATTATGAAGATATAAATGTGTTTACTGATAAAGAACTGATACATCTCTGCCACAGTTAACTTCATAGAAGTGGAGAACGCAAAGAATATCAAACACAATGAGCCCAAAGAAGCCAATGCCATATAGAAATACTTTTTCGATGCTGGCAGATTACTCATAGAAATAGATCCTGTGAATCGTCCAATCATGGCACCTCCCCAATAAAAAGAGAGGAAGGCACTTGCCATCTGATCTTCAAATCCATGGTTCTCTTTCATGAAACTGACTAAATTACTACCGATAGAGACTTCTGCTCCCACATAGAAAAATATAGCAATCATTCCAAACACCAAATGAGGATACTTCAATGCTCCTACACGACTCACAACAGAAGATTCCGCTTCGGGCATCACATTCGGGATATCAATAAAAAAGATTACCCCAGCCAATATCAACAAGACACTTGCTAGAAACAAATAAGGTATTTGTACCGCCGACGGTCCATCTAACGTATCCGAAGATCCACCCAACAGATTAAAAATCACATATCCTCCAATAATTGGAGCCAACGTCGTTCCCAATGAATTGAAGGCCTGAGAAAGGTTCAATCGACTTGAAGCCGACTCTTGAGACCCCAACACCGAAACCAACGGATTAGCAGCAATCTGCAGGAACGTAAATCCTGTACCTAACAGAAACAAGGTGAAAAGGAAGAATCCAAAGGTCGGATTGTCTGAACTAGCCTCAATAAAGAACAAGAAACAGGCAATCGCTGATATAATCAATCCCAATACAATCGTATTCTTATATCCTATCTTCAATATAGGATCTCCCACCACAGCAGAAACGACGAAATACAAAAGTGATATTACAAAATAGGCAACAAAGAATGCCATAACTACCAAGTTGGATTGAAAATGATTCAATGCAAACACATCTTTCAAATAGGGAATCAGAATGTCATTCAGACATGTAATAAAACCCCACATGAAAAACAACGTAGTCAACGTGGATAATGAGAACAAATACTTTTTTGAATCCGACTCTACCATAACACTTCAATTTAGTTAGAAATCTACCTGTATTTTAAAATTAATGCGTCGGCCTGTCAGATGATTCGGCACTGCATATTGTGCGCCAGAAACAACCTTCACATAATTATATGAACTGACATTGTATATACCCAACAAATTAAAGACATCCAAATTTAATGATAAAGTTTTCATCCACGAAAAAATTTTCTTATCCATTACCTTATCCACTCCATTTCTTAACAGAAATACAGCTCCAATATCAACTCTTCGATAATCATTCATTCTAAAGTATGACTTATATTTATCACTATTGGGCGGTCCGAATGGGAAACCATCAGCCCATATAAACTTCAAGTTAAACTTAAGTTTATCGTACCCGGGAAAATAATCTTGATAAAAGAAGGAGATATTATATACCTGATCCATCGGCCTATCAATATAAGAGACGTCATCCCCATATATATTTTCCTTCGTTTTCATCAACGAGAGGGAAACCCAGGAGTCTGTACCAGGAACAATCTCACCAAACAATTTAAAATCTGCACCTACAACAAAACCATCCGCACAATTTCGTCCTTTATACACAATCTGTGAATTATCAACCGAATATGGAATAATTCGGTCTATATACTTTCCATACAACTCTGTGGAGAACTTAAACGGACGCTGTTTTATCTTAAAATAATAATCAGAAGCTAAAAGCAACTGGAACGATCTTGGCGATTTCACCTTATCATTCAACGACACTGTACTGTTATCGTACTCATCCTTCACAATCTCCCTAAATTCCTTGTACATCAAAGATTGATAATAAATTCCCGTTGCCAATCGAATACCCCAGTTAGGATACTTCTCAGGGAACCATGCGAGTGAGAACCTCGGACTTACCAATAACTCCTTGTTAAAATCCCAATACGATAAACGCACACCACCAACCAGTGTCAACTTACCTTTCAAGTAATTCCGAACATACGAGTCCTGAATATAACCCATCAGTCTATTGCTTTCCAAATCCACATCCGACGATAAATTCTCGCTCATGACTATACGGGAGTTATTCGTAGGTAACGAATATCCAGCAGAATCAATTAGATTCCACTCGGAAACCACATCATCGATTCGCTCCCTCTGATAAGTCACTCTCCACTTCAGTTGATTAAACGGCAGTTTATGAGTGCTCGCAAACGAAATATTTGTCACCTTCATTCCCAACTGATTCCTCGCATGTTCATGATAGCCACCAACACCTTCCACATTGGCTATTTTTCTTTGATTATCTGAAAATATTGCATCTCCTATAAGATAATCACCAGTGATGTCATAACCTATCTTTTCTGATGCTATATAAGAAGAAGAACTCAGCTCCAATTTTGTTTTCACAGATGGTTCGTATGACAATGTCAGAGCGCCAAAACAAGTTAAGAATAAATCATCCTCCTGACCTTCGAAATAGGTTTTCAACTCCTTCGGGGTATCCGATGTTCCAAAACAGGTGGAACTAGAGTCGGGTCTATATAAGTATTCATTTCTCGATAAATTTCCCAAGAAAGAAAGTTTCCACTCTTTTGAAAAGTCACAAGTCAGATATGTTTGATAATCAATATAATTCGGGTCGTATGTGGCAGACGCATCCTTCAATGCACCCAACATATAGGAGGATGTTTTATAACGGAATCCATGCATTTGAGAAAACTTGGAAGTGGAATGTCCCACATAGGCAGTTGCCCCCAATAAACTTATCGAAGCAGAGCCTTCGAAATGAGTCGGTTTTTTATACTGAATATCCAATACCGACGACATTTTATCTCCATATTCCACACTAAATCCTCCAGAAGAGAAAGAAACCGACTTAACCATGTCTGGGTTTACAAATGACAAGCCCTCCTGCTCTGCAGAACGAATTAACATCGGACGATAAACTTCTATGGAATTAACATAGACACTGTTCTCATCATAATTTCCTCCTCTAACAGAATACTGCGAACTCAGCTCATTTTTCATGGAAACACCCGCCTGCATAGAAATCAATGTTTCGATTCCTCCACCCGAGGCGCTTGGCATAACCTTTACTTTTGAAATATCGATTGAATCGGATGAATTGGTTTGTTTCCTAATTGCATTTAGTTCAAACGTGCTCAACTCAATATTTTTTTCTTTCATAACAACAACAAGTCCTGTCGTCTTGCTATTAGGCGTAAAGTTCATTTCTTTCGTCTCAAACTCCACATACGAGAATATCACACTCACCGTATCTCCATCCACCTCACATTCATAAGAAAATCCGCCCTTCTCATCCGTTACTGTACCTTGACTTGTCGCCTTCAGCAACACATGCACATACTGCATAGGCTTATGCGACTCATCATACACGTTACCCTGAATCTTGAAAGGACGGCCGACCACCTGTGACAGCATTCCTCCAACAATCATCAGAACAAACCCTATAAGCAATCTACGCATAACCTATTGAATTTCATTATTTTATTATATCTTCCTTGGATCTTGGACGTTCAGATTCTCTCCATGAGAAATTTTTTAACAATCTTTCCTCTTCTGGAACCCTATCTGGTGGATACATAACACCTTCTGAATCAGGAGTCATAATTATTTTATCCAACTTATTTCTTTTCGTCAGATAGATTGACATTTCCGATCCTCGCGCCTTATTCACGCCAATCAATAGATCTCGATCATCCTTTGAATAATACAGAGAGGTTGCCTCACCTATCAAATCGACACGACTCAACTTATTATTAACGATATAAGCATCAGCCTTCCTTCCTGACAATTGGTTGTACTGGTCATCGCCTTCATCCGATATAATAAATGCCTTCTCAGGTATATGAATCTTCTCTGGAGCCTGATTTTTCATATATATGTCTATTCTCTTAGCCCCTGTCATCTGGTTTCTTTCCGACCATATCACCGGCTCAGAATACATCACAGCCATAGAGTCCTGAACATAATAGACCAATGAATCACATTTCCCCTGCATATCTTTTCGATAGAATCTTACTGCATTATACGCCCTTATCTCGTCATGAATAGAATCAATTTCACAATAACGGAATGTGTCTGCTCGCATATAGAAACTATCCGCATCCGAATAATCAATCAAATAGGGATTACCATGAGCCAACACATACGCAGGCTTCGTACTATCACCCTCCATGTACTGCGCACGAATAATCACCTTTTGAGTTGAATCGTGAACCTCCGCATCATGATATGCTTTCACTTTCCCTAGATTAGCATCAAAGAACATGGAATCGGCCGTCATTCGCCTTCCTCCCTTATAATCTATCACAGAATAGTTGTACAATCTGCCTATACTAGTATTCGTGTAGGTCCATCCCTTCGTTGTATGAACCTTATATGAATTACCATAAATCACCGAAGGGCCCAACAAAGTTGCCAAACTACTGTTTTGATTGTATCGCAACGAATCTCCATTAATAATGTAGTTAGGATGAACTAGCGTGACAGAATCCTTAAATAAATACGACTTGCTTTCTGTATAATAATAACCCTGACGAGAAGTTATATGGTAATCCGTATCATACACCTCTCCACCGGCATAGTAATAACCATAATTCTGATTTCGGTAGAAATCCAAAAAATGAGTTTTCAAGGAAGATTTTCCAGCCCTTAACTCTACTGCGCCACGAGCTCTCATCAAAGTAGTATTTCCATCATAGAACATACTATCAGAATACATGGACGTCTCCTCGTTCTGAATCACACGAACATGTCCGAACGCATCAAAAGAGTTCGTCCCATCATAAAAATAGGCGCTATCACAAAACATTAAGACATCCTCATGACGGAATCGTACATTTCCTCGCAACACCTGGCAATCTCTACCCGACTGCTTATCGAACGTCAACTCCTCACATCCCTCCAATATCACATTCGTCTTCTTTTGCGAAAATGCAAGAGAAGAGAAAAGAAGAATGAAATATAACGTAAAGAAATGTCGCTTCATACACTTTCTATTACTTAATCCAACCAGGATATTGGAAAGAGCAGCTACGCCACTTCTCGTCAATCTTCACATAAATCTCTTTTTGTTTTTTGCGAATCCACTCTTGTATAACCTCCTGATTCTTTTTCTCCTGATAAGCTGCTTTTATCAACATGTAATCAGACTTCACAGATGCTTTATGTGACTTCGTTAATGATTTAACTTTAGCGATAGCATACACTTCTTTTCCTTTTGAGTCAATCATAGAAAAGACCTTTGAAGTCTCACCCTCTTTCAGATCATACACGGCACGAGCCACTTCAGGAGGCAAGTCCTGCATTTCAAACTTAGACGATCCATTCTTATGGTTGGTCATCAACCCAAGGCTATTTTTTGTGTTCTTATCTACAGAATAGAGCGGAACAGCCTGTTCAAATGTCAACTCCTTGTTACTGAGGGCTAAAGCGATGCTATCTATTCGACTCTTAGCCGCATTTTTTTCTATAAGCGACACTTTTGGTTTCATCAAGATATGACGGCAGTTCACCTTGTCCCCCTGTTTATCTATCAATTGAATGATATGAAATCCAAATTCAGACTCTACGATTTTAGAAACACGTTTAGGGTCAGAGAGGGAGAAAGCCACATTTGCAAATTCTGGGACCAACTGAGCTTTACCCATATAACCTAACTCACCGCCCTGTTTCGCGGATTCTGTGTCTTCTGAATAGAGAATAGCCATTGTGGAGAACTCCGATTCACCCGATTCTATTCTCTCTTGCAATTCTCTCAATTTTTCCTTTACAGCATCCTTTGCTTCCGTGCTAACGACAGGCTCCACAGTTAGAATTTGAACCTCCACCTGTGTCGGGATGGTAGGAATGCTATCAGAAGGAATGGATTTATAGAACTTTTCAACCTCTGCAGGGGTAATCTTCACATTACCAACAATTTTCTTCTGCATCTGCTGAATAATTTGTTGGTTGGAAATCATTTCAGTCAAATCTTCTCTGAGGTCTGAGACCTTTTGTCCGAAATACTCTTCCAACTTCTCTTTAGACCCGATTTGTCCGATCATATAACTGATACGCATTTCAACCTGCGTCTGAACCTGCTTTTCATCAGCAAAAATGCTATCAATCTTAGCCTGATCCAAATACAATTTCTGCAAAGCCAATTGTTCGGGGATCACACAATACGGGTCACCTTCCAACTCCGTTCCTTCGTATCTCAATCTTTGTCGGTATTCCTCCACGTCAGATTTTAAGATGGCCTCATCACCAACAATCCATGCAACCTCATCCACAATATTATTTTGAGCGTATGAAGTACTCAAAAACAATGAAAGGAGAATGGAACTTATATATATTTTTTTCATAATCAATAATTATTTATACCGTTTAGCGTCACCTTTTTGTATTCCAATTTCATATAACCCTTTTCGATAATTACGCAAGTATTCATTTTTACTTTGCTCTGTCAAAATAGAACGTATACGAGATTTTGTATATTCAAAAGGTTGTAAATCACCAGCTTCCTTGGATTCTTGAACATATAAAAACACAGTGTGTACAGAATCAGAGGCTGACACCAAATGTCCAGCTCTCAATTCCTTATCTCTCAATGATACGGGAGAATTTTTTTGCACTTCAGACAAAGGCAACCAGTTATCCACGAAGTATTCAAATTTAGCAGCATTCTTCACACTTACGGATGAAATCAAGTCTAAATTATTTTCCGTCGGATTAGTCATCAAGGACTCCAAAACTTGCAAATCAGGAACGTCAGAATATGCCACAAGAAGCATACCTCTCAGCAAAGGTTCTGTCAATGTAAATAAAGAGGAGTTCTCTTTGTAGTATATTCTTAGCTGAGCGTCCGACATTTGATCTGAAAGATGTTCATTCACCAACTGTGACTCATATTCATATATGATTAACGAACGTTTATAGACATCAACTAACGAGTCCACCTCGTCGATATTGTCTATGGAAGATTTCGCCTTATTGTACATCAGACGATCCGACACCCAGTTTTTTATGTACGAATCCACGACCAATAAGCTATCCGACTCACTCAAGTTCTTAAAGTTTAAGTTTCTTGTTAAATCGTCTCGTAAAAGTTTTTCATTTCCAACTTCTGCTATCACCTCATTCGACTTCCTTCTCAAAAAAGAAGAATCCATCGAACAGGAAGCGACGAAAAGCATCAAGAACAAACTACATGTAACTTGTTTCAACATCATTATTTAATCGTCTTAAGAACCTCCTTATTAATAATCACATCATATTTTTTTCGAAGGCTTTTTACCCACTCTTCTTCCAAATATGTTTGATAATCAGCAGTCACAAGGCCCTTCACATCCAAATATGTCTGAGGAGCTGATATCACAGCACCACGCGTAGAAACAAATGGGAAGGCATTATTTGAATAGGTTGCCGTTTTATAGATTTTATCATCAACAGCCAAATTCGTACCTTTAGCGAAGACGCCCTTTTCTATCTTTACCAACGAAACTTTGTCATTCAAGAACTCTTTTCTGATCAAATCCTCTGCATCAGCTTCCGTGTTAGTCTTTAGAATTTTCTCCACACGATCGTATACGTCTTTGTTAGCACAAGAGACAACCAATCCCTTATAACGAGGCTCTGGCCAAACATATTTATCTTTGTGTTCTTGGAAGTACTCTTCCAATTTCTTTTTACTAGATGAAGCCACGTTCCATACCTTATCAGAGCTTATCTCAAACAACAACAATCCATCACTATACTCTTTCAATAAGTTTCGATAATCAGAATTAGTGTTTTTCACATATTCAAGTTCTTTCTCCACTATCTCATTCAAAATGTATCCATTGAATGCATTATAAACTTCATCACCCTCTTGCATGCCTTCCTGCTTCGTATCAATGAAATTTACCACTTTCTTGTCCTTGTCCAATCCTCTTCCAAATATTGGCAATCTTTCATTCATATATGGGTAGAACGCACTCTGAGGATAAACATTTCCGTACAAAGTATATAACGGCTCCGTCATAAGACGATAAAGATTCTCTCTTTCATCTCTCGATTTTTCTTCCACTAGTTTTTCAAAAATGGTAAGAGCATTTTCAAACACAGAAACTCCATATTTTCTCTGTAATTTTTTCATATAATTCGTAGATACAATCTCTACTCGATCCGATTTCGCCATCTTATTCTTGATATATGGCTTTAAATCCTCAATATTCGTAAAAGGCACAATCTCAGTCACCTTGATAATGTGATATCCAAAGGCAGTACCTGCCATACCAACATCGCCCACATGCTTCAACAATTTCACTTGCGAAGTGATTTGCGGAGGGAAAAATCCTTTGGAGACAAATCCCAAATCTCCACCCTTTGACTTTGTAGGAAGGTCTTCTGAAAAATCGGCAACCAATTTTTCAAAATCAGCACCTTTTTTCGCCAAACCGAAAATGGAATCTGCTTTATCTGCACTTTTATCTCCCTCATTTCTTATCATGATATGAGAGATTCTCCAATCTTTGTAATTCTCTATTTTGTCAAATGTTTTTACAATATGATATCCAAAACGCGTGCGGAATGGCTTGCTAATAGTACCTACCGGAGTAGAATAAACAACATTCTCAAAATCATACACCATGTCAAACACATTCACATATCCCAATGATCCTCCATTCTCTTTCGATGGACATTCAGAATATTGTTTTGCTAAAGTTGCAAAATCCTCACCTTGCTTAAGTCTATTGTATATATCATTAATCTTTTTCCATGCTTCAGTGGAATCATCTGAAAACTTTATCAAAATATGACTGGTCAAAATACCTGTTTTATATCTTTCAAACGCCTCCTCAATCATCTCGTTTTCAGACTCTTCATCTCTCAGATAAGGAGCAGACAATTGAAGTCTGTATTGCTCATACTCTTTCTTATATTGTTCTCTAGTATCATATCCTTGTCGTTTCGCCTCCGCTACTTTCAACTTATAGTTTACAAACAATTCAACATACTCATCCAACGACTTCTTATCCGATGTGGAGACCGTATTATTCTTGTTATATATATATTCGAACTCAGACTTATACACGTCCTCACCTGCTATCGTCATCACAACTGGATCCTGTGCATTTGACGAGAACAATGTAACACAAGCAAAACTCAAAACTGAAAAAAATCTACGTATCATACTATAAATTAAAAAAGTGAATACACTTATAAATCAACGTACAAATATAAAAAAAATTACGTTTCACTCTAAGCGAAACGTATGTAAAAAAGAAAGAGAGGTTAAAAAACCTCTCTCCTTTATGCCGTAATCAGAACTTTTTCTCTCTGATTCTTGCTTTCTTACCAGTAAGCTCACGTAAATAATACAACTTAGCTCTACGTACCTTACCAATTTTATTTACTGTAACTGATTCAATAAATGGTGAATTCATAGGGAATATTCTCTCTACACCTACACCTCCAGAAATCTTACGTACTGTAAAACGTTTTTTCTCCTCGTGTCCACTAATACGAATTACATCGCCACGGAATTGCTGAATTCTCTCCTTGTTACCTTCAACAATCTTGTATGCAACTGTAACAGTGTCACCACTCTTGAACTTTGGAAGTTCCTTGCCACAAGCAAATGCTTGCTCTGCAACTTTAATTAAATCCATCTTTGTTCCTAATTTATATAAAACTTAGCGCAATATTACGAACACCTACGTTTCATAAGAGATTACGCAAAAACGTTGCAAAATTACAATTAATTTTCTTTTTCACCAAAAGTTTCTTTCGATTTTCAGAAAACTATATTTACAATCTTACCTGGCACGACAATAACCTTCTTTAACGGCTTACCATCCAAGAACTTAGCAGTCTGCTCGTTTGCCAAGGCCACCTTCTCAACCTCTTCCTTCGACATGGCACTAGGCAACATCAATGAGAAACGAACCTTTCCATTAAAAGATATCGGATATTTCACCTCATCCTCTTTCAAGTATGATTCATCATATGATGGCCATTTAGCATCACATACAGACCCTTCATGTCCCATACGATGATACAACTCCTCCGCTATATGTGGAGCAAACGGTGCTATCAAGATAACCATCTGTTCTAAGACGCTCTTGGTTCTGCATTTCAACGATGACAATTCACCACCACATATCATAAACGCAGCTACCGACGTATTATATGAGAAATGCTCAATATCGTAAGTGACTTTCTTTATCAACTTATGAAGCGACTTCAGTTCCTCTTTCGTTGGCTCTTTGTCAACAACTGCGAACTGGTCTCCATCAAAGAAAAGTCCCCAGAACTTTTTCAAGAATCTATGTACTCCATCGATACCATTCGTATCCCATGGCTTGGATTGTTCAATTGGGCCTAAGAACATCTCATACAAACGCAATGTGTCTGCTCCATATCGTTCTACTATATCATCTGGATTTACCACATTAAACATACTCTTAGACATCTTCTCCACTGCCCATCCACATACATATTTACCATCCTCAAGAATGAAGTCTGCAGTCTGATATTCTGGCTTCCATTTCTTAAATGCCTCCGTGTCAAGAATATCATTGCTAACAATATTCACATCTACATGAATAGGGGTTGTATCGTACTGATCTTTCAATCCCAACGAAACAAACGTATTTGTACCTTTCACACGGTAAACAAAGTTGGAGCGACCCTGAATCATTCCTTGATTTATCAATTTTTGGAATGGCTCATCTTTCACTACATATCCTAAATCATACAAGAATTTATTCCAGAATCTACTATATATCAAGTGTCCTGTGGCATGTTCAGAACCGCCCAAATAGAGATCCACATTTTGCCAGTATGCATTTTCCTCTTTACCGACCAATGCATCATTGTTATGCGGATCCATGTATCGTAAATAGTAAGCGGATGATCCAGCAAAACCTGGCATTGTATTCAACTCGTATGGATAACCCTCCTCTGTATGCCAATTCTCAGCATGTCCTAATGGAGGTTCACCCTTTTCCGTTGGTTTGAAATCCTTCACATCAGGCAACTCCAATGGCAATTTGTCTTCTGACAATGGATATGGTATACCATCCTTATAATAAATTGGGAATGGTTCTCCCCAGTATCTCTGGCGACTAAAGATCGCGTCACGCAATCTGTAGTTAACCTTTATACGTCCCAAGTTATTTTCTTTTACATATTCCTTTGCTTTCTTTATGGCATCTTTCACAGACAAACCATTCAAGAAACCAGAATTGGTTAGGATACCCTCTTTTGCATCAAAACTTGACTCGCGGACATCACAACCCTCAATCAAAGGAATGATTGGCAAGTTAAACTTTTTAGCAAAAGCATAGTCACGCGAATCATGTGCGGGAACCGCCATAATAGCACCTGTTCCATATCCAGAAAGTACATAATCACTCACCCAAATAGGAATTTCTTTTCCTGTTATTGGATTAATTGCATACGAACCAGTAAAGACACCCGACACATTACGATCTGATATTCTTTCTCTCTCAGTTCTTCTCTTCACCATATCCAAATAATCTTGCACCTCTTTTTGGCAAGATGGAGTGGTTACTTTCTGAACATATTCTGATTCTGGAGCCAACACCATGAAGGTGACGCCAAAGATTGTATCAACGCGTGTTGTAAAGATAGTAAAAGTCTCGTTCAAACCTTTGATTTGGAATCGAAGCTCAGTACCTTCACTTCTACCTATCCAGTTTCTTTGAGTCTCTTTTAATGAATCAGTCCAATCGATAGTTTCCAAACCGTCCAAAAGACGTTGAGCATAAGCAGAAACTCTCAAGCTCCACTGTCTCATAATACGTTGTTCGACAGGGTAGCCACCACGGACAGAGAGACCTTCACTAATTTCATCATTTGCTAAGACGCAACCCAATTCCGGACAGAAATTCACTTTTGTATCAGACAAATATGCAATTCTGTAGTTCATCAAGAGATTCTGTTGATCTTTTTCTGACATGGAATTCCACTCAGCAGCAGAGAATGTCTTTTCTTCCGAACAAGCCACATTAAGATTTTCAGATCCCTGTTTAGCAAAATGTTGAATTAGATTTGTAATAGGCAATGCTTTTTGTTTGTCATTATCATAATAAGATTGGAACATTTGGATGAAAGCCCATTGAGTCCACTTGTAGAAAGAAGGATCGCAAGTACGGACTTCTCTGTTCCAATCAAAAGAGAAACCTATTTTGTCTAATTGTTCCCTATAGTGATTTATATTATTTTCTGTAGTAATAGCAGGATGCTGACCTGTTTGAATGGCATATTGTTCTGCAGGGAGTCCATAGGAATCATAGCCCATAGGGTGAAGGACATTGAAGCCACACAAACGTTTGTAACGACTAAAAATATCAGATGCGATATATCCCAGAGGATGTCCCACATGCAAACCTGCACCAGAAGGATATGGGAACATGTCCAACACATAGTATTTGGGTTTGTTCTTATCTACATTAACCTGATAAACCTTATTTGACTGCCAATATTGACGCCAATTCTTTTCAATCTCAACAAAATTGTATTCCATCAGAATTTTATTTTTTTTGCAAAGTTACAGTTTTTCATAGAAAAGACAAATAGGGACAAAAAAAAAGGAGACCAAGAAGGTCTCCTTTTTAATGAATTTATAGAGAATTAATACTCCCACAAATCATTTTCGAAGTTAGACAAAAGAGTCTTAACTTTTTGCTGATCACGTCTAATATCCTCTGCGCTGATGTTGTACTCCAACAAGTTTCTGTTTTGGATATTTGACTCTTTGTAAATGTAGCTTGAGAAACGTCTCTTGATGAAGATATCATCAAAAGAAGGTCTAGCACCATTGTTTTTGTCTGTGATCAAGACTTCAGTTTGAGCCAAGAATGGTCTTAAAGTCTCGAAAGGAACCCAGAACAATGGGAATTTTTGAAGACCCATATCCTCAGTATTCTTAAGCATGATAGGGCAGAATGCAATGATTCTAGCGTTAAATGTAGAGGTGATTTTATCAAAATACCAAACCTCTTTTACATAAAACTTAACGATATCACGGTTAGGAACATCGGATTCGTCAACTACGATAACAGAATCGTTAGTAAGAGAATCAGCCTTAATTGTATGAATGATATCGAACTTGTCGATCAAATCTTTAAATGTAACGATGTGCTCGTCTGTAAAGATTTCACGAGTATCAAGATATTCATACACATTGATTTTACCTTCCTGAACAAGTCTAAAAATCAGAGTAAAGAAACTTTGTCTGTTGTCTTGTGCTTCTTCAGGATAATACAAAGGGAAATTCATCTTCTCACGTAAATCGATAGTCCTATAGACAACCTTTTGCCAGAAAATATCATCCGCGCGGGGATTTGGCATTTCTATTGGCTCAAGACCTTCTTTCGGACCACTTGTTGGCATATTAGCGGCAACTTCTGTTGACACTTCCCCTAAGTCGTCAAAAAAAGCATCTTCCTCTACTTGCGCAAAAACTGAATTAACAGAGAATGCAGCAAATCCAACAAACAATAATCTAAAAAACTTACTCATAACTTTAAACTTTTTAGTCAAATCATGCAAAATATTATGGAATCTTAACCTCCATTACTGGCAAGATACGTTTTATATTATCTTGACCGATACAATTGGTGTTAGTAACGAACACATTCTTACCTCTTACCATCTTCTTGAAGACTTCAAGCTGACGGTCGGTTAAGTGGTCACTATTTGACTTTTCAACGATGATATTACCCATTGAGTCTGTGTAATACAAACAGAAGTCTAATACTTTGTATTTAACATCCAAGTCAGCATCTGGTAATCTTGCAACAAGTTTCTTTGCAGTAAGCAAAAGTTTCTTGTTGATTGTCTTCTTACCATCATAGTAATCCTTAGAACCGTTTTCCTTAGTAACTTCAAGCATTGCTAATGGATCTGGCAACTTCTTTACACGGAACTCTTTCTTTGCAATGAAAGTAGATTTACCATCTACGATTGCATTTACAGAGATAATACAAGGTTGACCCACTGTTTGAGGTTTGATGCTCCATCCTTTTCCAGTTTTAGAATGGTTTCTACTGTTAGTTACACTGATGCTGATATCAGATTGAGCACATCCTGGTACGGATACACTGACAGGGTTATCAAATCCAGCGTAAAGAACGTTCATCAAATCTGCAGATACAGTAGCAGTAGGTTCACCTACAGTATACTCGCTAGTGAAAGGATATTCAATCTTCTCACCATCTTTCTTGGTCAAAACCATCTTACCAGAATATTTTTGGTTACCTACAGAGTTACAAACGAACTCGTAACGAGATTTACCAGCAGGCAATGGTTTACCACCAATGATGATCTCAGGCTCTTTAGTAGAGTCGGTTGCAGCCAAGATGATATTAGCAGAGTATTTGTTACCACGCATAATGTAGCTGGAGTTTGGAATTGCCAATGCTTGGATTTTGTTAACACGGAAGTCACCAGCATCCATAGCACCGATCAAATAAGCAAGAGCTTCAGCCTCAGTCATCTTAACATCGTTCTTGATTTTGTTCAAAACGGCAAGAGTAGCGATAGCAGGCATATCCTCGAACACACCATTCTCCCAGTTTCTCTTATCACCATCTTTAGATTTAAGAGGGTCTGTACCAAATGTGTTTCTGATAGACTCAGCCTTTGAAGTATCGATAGTAGCCATAAATTCACGGTACTCTTCCATTTTCTCAGCCAAAATCTTTCCGTTTGTTTTACCATCAACTTTGTCAACCAAACCAATTTGACTAGCAACGTTCAAATCACCGTTCATAGACTCATCCAACTCTGTAGCGTTAGGGTCACCCATGATAGTAGTGATGATCTTATTCTCCAAGTTAGTAATGTATTCGCAGAATGCATCTGATTGTGCAATCACGCTATCTACTTTTGGTTTCATCAAATTAGCCTTGATAGAATCTGAGTGCAAAAGAGAACCAAACTCTCCAGACAAGTTAGCCAACTTACTGTCGCTAATCTTAATACTCTTCTGCATGGATTCATTTACCAATTGGTATCCATTCAAGATCTGGGCAGACACGTTCAATGCAAGCATTGCTGTCAACACCAAGTACATCATGGATATCATCTTCTGTCTCGGGGTCTCCGGACAATTTTTTGCACCACCCATAGTAAACTATTCTTTAAATTAATTAAACACTAAACAATTAACTCACCAAAGAATTAGTTTCTAAGGGTCATTGCATTAAGCATATTTCCATATACTGAGTTCAAGCTCTTCAATTGAGAAGCCAAGATAGCAACTTGTTTCTTGTACTCCTCTGCCTCAGCAGCTGAACCATTCAAAGAAGCTTCGATAGTCTTAACAGCAGAAGCCAAAGTCTTCATAGCTTCATTTTGCTCGTTAACAGACTTAACTTGAAGTTCGAATACTGAATTAATTGTTGAAATGTTCTTGTTGATACCATCGATTTGGTCAGCGAAGTTCTTAGAACCTTGAGAAGCAGAACCGATGCTAGCAGCGATATTTTGATAAGAAGAAACCAAAGAATCAGAAGAGTCCTTCAAGTTTTTCTGAGATGCAGCAAATGCACCAGCAGCAGAAGAAGCCATAGCCAAATTCTTAGTATAATCTTCAGAAACTGCAGCAGCAGAAGACAAAGAGTTTAATTGTCCAGCTGTTTCGTTCAATTTTTGGATACCGCCAGTCAACTTAGACATTTCTTCGTTCACCAACTTACGAACTTCTTGAATTTGAGGCAATGTATTATCTTCCTCAACTTTTGCTAAACCGTCTTTTTTCTTTCCACCAGAGATTGCTTCATCTTCAGATGCCAATTCAGGATAAACTAAAGACCAATTCCACTCTTTATGAGGTTTATCGAATGCAGACAATGCGAAAAGGAATGCTTCAGTACACATACCAATTGTCAACACGATACCTGCACCTGGCCAGTGCATAATTTTAAACAACGCACCAATAATTACGACTGATGCACCCAAACCATAAGCTAATCCAGTAAACTTCTGATAACCTGGATTGTCTTGAAATGCTTTCTTTTCTGCCATTTTAATACTGTATTAAAAGTTAATAATATTGTTAATTTGTTTCTTTAATTATTCTCCGATATAAGTACGTACACATCTAAATCCTAAGAAAGATCTGTTTTCATTCTGATATTCATAGGTACGTACACCACACTGTAAGAAAATTCCAACATCTTTCCAAGAACCACCACGAATTACTTTTCTTCTCATCACGTCCTTATCAGAACTTTTTGCATTGTACTCATAACTTGGGTTCAAGTCATGAACGAATGAATAATTAGACTCATGATATGCAGAAGAAGTCCACTCTGAAACGTTACCTGCCATATCATACAAACCAAAATCATTTGGTGGATAAGAAGCAACCTTTGCAGAGATCAAATAACCATCGTCTGTATAGTTACCTCTTTGAGGCTTAAAGTTAGCCAAGAAACAACCTTTAGCTGTACGGATGTAATTACCACCCCAAGGATACATAGACAAATCTTTACCACCACGAGCAGCATATTCCCACTCAGCCTCAGTTGGAAGACGGAAGTCTTGTACACGAACACCCTTATGAGCAATTTGATAAGAGTTGAACAAGAATGTTCTCCAGTGGCAGAATGCTTGAGCTTGTTCCCAAGAAACACCTACTACAGGATATTCTCCATAACCTGGATGTGAGAAATACAATTTCATGTATGGCTCATTGTATGCATAGGTATAATCACGTATCCAGCACAATGTATCAGGATAAATATTAACACGCTTTTGAGATACGAAGTCAGATCTGTGTTTCAATTCACGATAAACAGTGATGTTTTCAATTTCACCTTTTTCATTATAAACTGTAGTATCTTTTCTGACCATCACATCAGCACTATCTTTAGTTTTACCTAAACCAGCAATGCTACGGTTGTAACGACCCAACAATGGATCAAACTTATTCTCCTTCTTAGCTGCCTGAATGTAGTCAACCCAAGAATATTTATACATCAAAACCGTTGAATTGAACTCAGCTGCGAAGTCAATTTTATCTTCACCTTGATAGAACAAACTATCCAAAGCCATCTTTTGATCCTCTGTTGGCTTGTCCCAAGGAATTTTTTTCTTGTAGTTCAAGATTGGTTTTTCCAACTCATTTCCATTCTTGTCTTGGAAAATTTTGTACGTTTCGTCAACATCTGACAAATGCTCGCGAGCAACGGAGTCCTTCACCCACTCAACAAATTGCTTGTACTCACCATTGGTGATCTCAGTCTCATCCATCCAGAATGCGTCAACTGACACCGTACGCGATTGCGAAGTCATCGCCCAGTTCGCGTCTTGGTCATTTTGACCCATTGTAAAGGAACCTCTCTTAATGTAAAGCATTCCGTATGGAACGGGCTCCTTCCAAGACTTGTTGTAAACTCCCACCAATTCTCCATTTTCTCCACTACATCCAGCGAGAAGGACGGCGACTAATGAAATAATTAACAGCTTTTTCATGATATACACTACTTTTATCTTTATCATTTTTTGTTATTTACACTATAAAATTCGATCACTCTTATATTTATTTTTCTTAGCAAATTGTGGTTTGAAATAATAATGCAAAGAGACTTCATGACTTCCCCCCGACCTTATCATTTTCGAAGTTGGCAAATCATAAGAATAACCTAAACGAAGACCTTGTATTATATCGATTCCAAACAGGAATACGAAAGCATCTCCGAACCTATAAGAAATTCCACCTCTAATTCTTTTAGAATATTCAAGAAGCCCTGTTACATCTACCTGCCACGTCGACAAATCTGTCTTTATGTATGCCGATGGTGTAACAGTCCACTCCGGATTGTTTGTGTTGAATGTATACCCCCCCATTAAATGATAAGACCGAGGAATATACATCATATACTGCTCTGTTCCAAAATCAATTTTCGGTGCCATTATATGCATCATCGAAAATCCTACATAATAGAAATCAGTCTTGTACATACAACCAAATGAAGCATCAAAAGTTACATCACTATTATCTTCCGCCGTAAATCCATCTATAAACGGATCTGACGTCTGATGATATTCATCTCCTTCCATCAACTCTCCATCACCTCCCGTCAAATCAACTCCTTCTTTATCAAACTTCTGGTTAATAAACCCCACATTCAATCCTAAACTCATCTCTCCTTTCGGTAAAGCGAATTTATATGAATATTGTAAAAGAACGCTTTGGTTTTTAAACAAACCTATATCATCACTCGAAAAAATCAAACCAACACCATGTCTTGTATCTCCTATTCTGAACGGATAGTCCATCGAGAAGAATAAATTCTTTGGTGCATCGTCAAATCCAACCCATTGCAACCTATACACGCCTCCAACACTCATCATCTCATCCGCCGCAACCGCCGCTGGGTTAATTGCTGATTGATATTCCATGTATTGACTAAACTGCGGACTTTTCTGCGCAAGAGCTCCTACTATCGTAATGCTCAATGCTATTAGGATCATTACAACCCTCTTCTTATTTCGCAACTTAGTCACAATTAAAAACAACTACAATATTAGTATTTTTTACAATAATTTACAAATAGAGAGCGAAAAATTAAGCATTTTTTACTTATTTTTTTTCAACACCTCTCATTTTCAACTCTTTAGTATTCCTCCTCGTTAAAGAAAAAATCCTCTTTGCTTGGATAATCTGGCCATATATCTTCAATACTCTCGTATATATCACCTTCATCTTCCATTTCTTGGAGATTTTCAATTACCTCTAACGGAGCACCTGATCTCACTGCGAAATCAACCAACTCATCTTTCGTTGCTGGCCATGGTGCATCTTCCAATTTCGAAGCTAATTCTAACGTCCAATACATTGCAATCAGTTTTTGTTACAACTTTATTTTTCTCCCTACGTTTCCGTAGAGGTTTGCAAAAATATAATTTTTTTTCGTGCCAACAACAATTTTTAAAAAAAATTAGTGAACAACTGTAATTTTTTATTTTCGCTACTTAAATAACGCAGGAACAAAGAACAAATTGTATGACTCGGGTCGTAAATCTTCATTAAATATTAATATGCCATAAAAAAAGAGTTCTAAACTTACTTTTACTCCTTGCATCTGCTTCATCTCTCCCCACAACAACTCCTTCTCTTCACTCTTATAGATATCCGACATAATAACAACTGTATCTCCCGAAAACTTACTGGATTGTCGATCCAAAACCTCTTTTATCTCCGCAACCGTACTTTCTCGTCCGAAATAATATAAATCAAAGTCAGTCTCCTTTATCTTCTTGTCATACCGAGATCCATCCTCCTTCGGATTGTATACCTCTATATTATGAAATTCCGCTCTCTGAAAACTCAACCTTGCCAACTTGGCTACCTCCTTCTGATTCTCCACCGTACACACCTTAGTGTCTGAATAGGGTGCTGCCATATACATGGTTGTCACTCCTACGGAAGTGCCAATCTCTAAAATGTTCTTTGGATGGAAAAACTTTGTCAGTCGAAACAGTAATTGATCGTAGGTCGGTGAAATAACTCCATACTTTAATAAAGTGGATATCCCCACCTCCTTTTCTACTCCACCTTCCTCTATTTTTATCTTCTTGCTCGTCTTCTTTAATACATTACGCATATTCTCTATTTGGCTAAAACGATAAAAGGAATTCTTATCCTCTATAATCATCGTCACCAAATAAAACATATACGGAGAATGAACTCCATATCCTCTCCAATGTTTAGATCGAAAAATATACTTAATATATTGCCAAAAACAACGCATAGCTAAAAAAACTAGAGGGGACATTTACACAGTCCCCTCCGATTTTCATCTTATCTTGTGTAAAATTATTCCTTAACACGCTCAATGTAAGATCCATCACGAGTGTCAACTAAGATAGTCTCACCTTCGTTGATAAACAATGGAACTCTTACAGTAGCGCCAGTCTCAACAGTAGCTGGCTTCAATGTGTTAGTTGCTGTATCACCCTTCAATCCTGGCTCTGTGTAAGTAATCTTCAACGGAGTCTTAACTGGCATTTCAGCGAAAAGGACCGTCTCTGTAGATGCATCGAACACAACTTCAACAACATCACCCTCCTTCATGAAATCAACACCTGTAATTAAATCGTGAGCGATAGGAACTTGCTCGTATGTCTCATTATTCATGAATATATAATCTTCACCCTCTTTGTACAAATATTGGTGCTCACGACGCTCAACACGAACATCTTCCAATTTCTCACCAATGTTGAAACGTTTCTCAACTACAAGTCCGTTGACAACATTTTTCAACTTTGTACGCATAAATGTATTTCCTTTTCCTGGTTTTACATGCAGGAATTCAATACAAAAATAGAGCTTGCCATCCATTCGAATGCAAGTACCATTCTTAATGTCTTGTGCATTAATCATATTAAATCGCTTTCTTTATTAATAAATTATCAATTTCATTTTCAAACTGCAAAGTTAGTGTAATTCTGTAAATTTCAAAATAGTAACGTCATAAAAAGTTTCATTCATCAGCAAGTTATGTTTAGAATTCACCTAAATATTAAAAGAATAACAGAAAGATTCTTTATCTTTGCACCGCAATTTTTACTCTTGTTCACTCATCAAATAACAGGGTAAACTAATATCGAAATTATAACGAAAAGAATTATATATACGATGAATTTTGTTGAAGAACTCAAATGGCGTGGCATGATTCAAGACATGACGCCTGGTACTGAAGAACAATTAAAAAAAGAGATGACCACTGCCTACCTAGGTATTGATCCAACTGCAGACTCCCTACATATTGGTCACCTTGTCGGCGTAATGATGCTCCGTCATTTTCAACGTAGCGGTCACAAACCCATCGCCCTTATCGGTGGTGCAACCGGTATGATCGGTGACCCTTCTGGCAAATCTCAAGAACGCGTGCTCATCGACGAACCTAGACTACGTCACAACCAAGAGTGCATCAAAAAACAACTCGAGAAATTCCTCGACTTCAACAGCAACGCAGAGAATGCTGCTGAATTGGTCAACAACTATGACTGGATGAAAGACTTTACCTTCCTCGACTTCATCAGAAACGTAGGTAAACTAATCACCGTCAATTATATGATGTCTAAAGACTCTGTTAAACGCCGCTTCACTGGCGAAAACGGAGCTGATGGTATGTCATTCACGGAGTTTTCATACCAACTTCTTCAGGGATATGACTTCGTATACCTCAATAGTCACAAAAACTGCAAATTGCAATTGGGTGGCGCGGATCAATGGGGTAACATCACAACGGGTACGGAGATGATCAGAAAGGTAACCGGCAACGAAGCCTTCGCCCTCACCTGCCCTCTTATCACCAAAGCCGACGGTAAAAAATTCGGTAAAACAGAATCGGGTAACGTTTGGTTGGATAAGAAATACACCTCCCCTTACAAGTTCTATCAATTCTGGTTGAACGTCTCCGACGAAGATGCTGAGAAATACATCAAAATCTTCACTAGCCTTCCTCATGACGAAATAGACGCCCTCATACAGGAACAAAAAGAGGCTCCTCACTTACGTCCGCTTCAAAAAAGATTGGCCAAAGAGATTACCATCATGGTGCATTCTCAAGAAGACTACGACGCAGCAGTAGAGGCTTCTAATATCTTATTCGGAAATGCCACATCCGACGCACTGAAAAAATTGGACGAAGAGACGCTTCTATCTGTATTTGAAGGTGTGCCTCAATTTGAAGTTGCATTGTCTGACATCGAAGCTGGCGTGAAAGCGGCTGATCTTATGACAGAGAAAGCTGCCATCTTCTCTTCCAAAGGTGAAATGAGAAAACTCGTACAAGGCGGCGGAGTTTCTATCAACAAAGAGAAAATCGCTGAGGCTGATGGCATCATCAATAGCAGTTCTTTGCTTAACAACAAATATATCCTTGTTCAACGAGGAAAAAAGAACTACTATTTAATTATTGCTAAATAACTGAATTTCAAACAAGAATAGAAACGTCCTATTTTTTCAGTCTTCAAACAAGCAAAAAAAGCGTTTCGAAATTTTGGAGTTAAGAAAAAAGGTTATACCTTTGCAACGCTTTCGAAAAGAAAGCAACTAAGGATTGTCTCATGGTGTAATGGTAGCACTACAGTTTTTGGTACTGTCTGTCGAGGTTCGAATCCTCGTGAGACAACTTCTAACAAAGTAACCTGCTAATTTTTCAGCAGGTTATTTTTTTACCCCTAATGTTTGTCAGATGATTTAAAATGGATAAAATAATCCCAATAATTGGCATTTTCGGTCTTTTCGTTTTTTTCGGTGTTTTCTTTAATTATTTCATTTATAAATGTTGGGAGATCGATGAAATCGATGAAAAAGAAAGGAAAAAGCAAAGACTGATGGATGCCATTTCTAATCTCGAATATACGGTTACCAATATTAGCTCAGGCAAGAAATCAAAAAGGAGAACCGATTACCGAATTTCATGTCTCACCCTGTTGGAGTCTAGCGTTAAATATGACGAACGACTTAATTTATTATGCTCCTTATTTGAAATCGCCTATAAAAGTGATGGCGTGGATGACACGGAACTGGAACTTTTGCAAAACATCGCCAAATACCTTCTTATACAGAATTGGGATCTTGTCTCGCTTGAATACAAGTTCGAATGCAAAAGCAATCAGCAAGAAAAGAAACGACAAGCCTTCGACAACAAAAATATTTACCAATACAAGTTGGAGAATGCATATAAAATGTTGGAATTATCTTCCGATTGTTCTGATATGCAAATCAAAGAGCAATTTCGATCTTTAGCAAAGGAATGTCATCCTGACATGCTACCCTCTTCTATCTCAGAAAAAGAAAAGGAAACGTCAGTGGAACAGTTTCGTAATATCAAAGAGGCATACGAATACTTGTGTGAGATACGCAATATAAAATAACCACAACGACATCCGATTTCAGACATTCATTCGATTCAGAGTCTTTTTTTATATATTTATTAGCATTTAAAGATTTAGGGATTCTCAAAAGGACAACAGATTTTCAGTCATCTCATATTCATTTTTCGTGTTTTACTTTTTTATATTCTATATTTGCAAAAAAACACACCATGAAGAAAAAATTGAAATTTATCACATCGCTATTCTTTCTCGGATTAGGCATACATGCCTCTATTTATGCAGCGAACAATGAATTAGCTCAATACGAAAGTTTCCTCGAACCTGAAGACGACATCATTATCCCGGAAAAAGTAGAAACAATCTCCTACTCTCGAAACTCATCGGGCATTTCCGCCACACGCTCTGTAAAAGCCCAATACATGAACCGCAGGTATGGAGCCAACCACGAATTCCAAATTTATTATAATCAAGAGGATTCCAAACTAACTAACATCAAGTCAGAACATGTCTCCTATTTCTTCTCATCTAACTTAGATAACAACGGCATCTTTTTTGATGGCTTGAATATATGCAACTGCGAAACCAATCTGAAAGGTGCTGGAGGGAAAGCGAATTTCGCATACGACCAAAACTACAACAATGCTTTATATCTATCAAAAGCCGTTTTCGCAGAATCAGAATTTATCGGCAAGCACACTATCATCGTGGAAGTACCTTCTTGGCTAAACATGGAAATCAAGGAATTCAACTTCAACGGGAAGGTGACCAAAACAACAAAACCTGACGACAAAAAAAACACGTACACATACACAATGGAAAACGTGAAACCTCTTCGTGAGGAAAGTCACACACAACCGCCATTATACACCTTCCCTAGTCTGCTATTTGTCTATAAATCTGCAACTTTATCCAACGACAAAGAAATGACATTGTTTTCCACTGCACAAGACCAATACCAATGGTACAATCAACTAATGGCACAAATCGTCGAAAACACCGATAGTATATGCAAGGAAACCCAAAAGATTGTAACCCACAGCAAGGACGACTACGAGAAAGTCGCCTCTCTTTATCAATGGGTTCAAAAAAATATCCGTTACATAGCTTTCGAAAATGGTATTGCAGGCTTCAAGCCTCAACTTGCCAGCAAAGTATTGGACGACAAATATGGTGATTGTAAAGGCATGGCTAATCTTCTTCGTAACATGCTAAGATGTGAAGGTATCGATAGCAGAATGGTCTGGTTAGGAACTAACACTCTTCCTTATGACTACTCCACCCCTTCACTGGCAGTGGACAATCACGCCATCTGCGCCGCTATCATAGGGAAAGACACCATATATCTTGATGCCACTTGTGAATATGCTGCCATGAAAGAATATCCTAGTTCTATCGCCGGTCGTCCTGTAATGATGGAGAACGGGAACAACTGTATTCTCACCCACGTACCCGACAATCATCCTCACGACAATTTGGATAGCACATATATATCCATGTCAATAACAGACAAAGGATTAGAGGGTAAATACAAAAACATTCAAAGAGGTGAGGATAAAATCAAGTTCCTCTACTATTTCAACGACGACTTCTCCGACATTTTGAAATCACTGCAAAGGAGAGGATTCCAAGGACTTCCACCTAACAATGAGCAGGTAGAACTATCTGGTGTAACAGCAGCGGATTCGGAAGTGGTCGTGGAATATCCTTACATCATGGAAAAGCCAGTTGTCAAATCAGATAACAAATATTATATATCCATGGACATCACCCACAGATTTTTATCGTTAGAAACAAGCGAAGACAAAAAGAAGACCAACCTATACTTCAACTACAAAGCAGTAGATGCCTGCACTTCTGAACTGACAATACCTTCTGGCTACAAGGTGACCTACAAACCGGCCGATCTGAAAATAGATAAGCAGAAGTACAAATTTGAAATAAAATACGAACTAACAGGAAATAAAATCCTCTACAAAAGGTCTATTACGCTCAAGGAACAAACAATTCCTTTAGAGCAGCTGAGTGAGTGGAATAAGGATCTTGAGAAATTGAAATCCGCATATCTAGAGATGCTCATCTTAGAGAAATAAACCATATTGATAACCCCATCCGCAATTCTTATATATAATGAAAAAATACATAGCAATTATAGTAGCTCTACTACTCGTTCTTCCTTCCCAGGCGAGAAGAAGACCGCTCAATGAAGAAAAAAAGATTAATGAAATATGGGCTCGTACCGACATGCCTGAATTCAACGATTTCACTGTAAAAGAAAAATACAAAAACGAACCCATCATATTTCTTGCAAAATATGATGAATTCATAGCCCTAAAGAGGGCCATCATTACTGGCAACGAATATCCTATAACCATCACGAAACTATCTCGATATCTCGTGAAGATAAACGACAACCGTGCGATTAAATCCATTTCAGAAATCGAATACCAAAATTATTCACAGACACAAAAAAGCGTTGTGGGTATCCGTATTCACAAACAGGATGGCACTCTTGTCGAATTAAACCCCAATGATTATATTAAAGTCGGCACAAACCTAAAAGGAAAGAACACCAAAAGAAATGTGTCAAAAATTGCTGTGCCTAATTTGCAAAAAGGAGACATCATTGATTATTTCATTTATCAAGAATTAGACATGTTTAGCAGCAGGCAATTTGAATATCAGCTCAACGACTTTGCTCCAATTCAAAGATATCGTTTTCACGGAGACATGACAACACCTTATTTCAATCTGACATCTTGGTATTGGCTGCCTAGTTATATAAAAGCAAAAGAGATAAACGACAAAGACAAAACACATTTAGATTTTGAACTTACGGACATCGACAAACAACCCCAAGAAGTATTCAATGCTCCATATAGAGATGAACCTCGTTTGAAAATATGGTATAACAAATTCGTATCAGGTTGTTCTAATGCACCTCTAATCAAGAAATTCGACAGAATAAACCGCATGACAAAGCAAACAGAAGGAAACAAAATCAACGGGATAATGGAAAATTACGCATATTATTATTCCAAGATTCATGCAACCACCTTGAAAGAATACAAAAAATTCTACAACAGAACTTTCAGCTATTTGAAAAAATACTTGGCTCAGCATCCGAACTTGTCCGAGAAACAAATAGCCGACGAGGTTTACAATTATCTATGTTTCGCGCGAAACGGAAATAATATTTCTATCGCGCCTGACGACTTCTGGACTTTCTTCTCTGTCATAATTACCAAATTAGGCATAACACGTACATACGGAATAGTAAACAACAGATATGTTGGAAATTGGGAAAACCGACTCTTCGAAGATACTTATAATTCAGTCATAAAATTAAAAGATGGCACTTGTTACTACCCATGTGACTACAGTCTTCCATGTGCCATAGACCAAACTTCTATTTATGAAGGCATGGAAGCTATTATGATTGATGCAGCTAACAAACCATTGAAATACAAATACGGTACCGATTACAACAAACTTACGCGAAAGAAAATCGACATTACACCCGCCAACAAAAACCGATCTGAATATGTTATCAATGCAACATTGGACGACACAGACATCAACGCTCTTAACATAGATCGAACAGTTTCAATTCTCGGAACTAATAAAATTGACATCCGTAAAGATTTGGGAACTTTTCTCCAATGGGATTCCATTATGCGCAAACACTTTAATATTACTCAAACATACGAAGAGAGTGCAAAGGAAAATGGAATGGACCAATCGTTAATCGACCGATTCACATCCTACTTCGAGTTAGAACCCTACTTCCAAGAAAAAGCATTTGAATGTGAAGCAGAGGAATATTTCAATAATCCCGTAAAAAAATTGCAGCAATACAGCATAAAATCCTACGGATTATTCGCCGACCAACCTCTATTCACATACACCTCCTCAACCAAAGTGGGAGAAATGGTGCGGACTTCTCCCAACAGCAAAATCGTCAGTGTAGGATACCTGCTCAAAAATTTAGGCATTTCCGCATTAAGGAAAGAACGGAAATCAAATATTGTCTTTAACAGCACCTCACAAGTTATCTATAAAATAAGTCTTAATATACCCAACGGCTACAAAGTGGAGAACTTGTCAACTCTTGAAAGCGCTGTCACGAACAAATGCGGATTATTCAGTTCCACAGCAAAAGTTGAAAACGACAAATTGATTCTCTCCGTCGAATGGGATATCAACGATGTAGAATACCCTGCTCAGGACTGGAACAGTTTATTGGAGATTTTCAATGCATACGATGATTTCTACAACAAATCCGTCGTTCTAAGCAAATAATCCACCCCACAAAAAACAGAAGGAAGGATGTGTGTGAATATCCACATTCTTCCTGTTTTTTATTATATGTAATCACAATTTTTATTCTCTACCCGATACTTCAAATCCGAAAAAAGATTACCTTTGCAATACCATAAGGCAAAAGAATGCTAATAAGCTTGCGGCAATAGCTCAGTTGGTAGAGCACTAGCTTCCCAAGCTGGGGGTCGCGGGTTCGAGTCCCGTTTACCGCTCAAAAGAAAGAGGATGCGCCCGATGAACGCATCCTCTATCTTTTTTATCCTTCTTTAGTTTATTGTTTATAATCTTCTGGGGTAAACATCACTCTCATTGTATCATCACCCAATTCGTATTGATAAGTGATGGTGATATCGGATTGTCTGAACATAGTCATTGCAGGACCCATCACGGTTGGCGCCAGTTGTTCTCTCAAACTCTCTTTTGCCATTTCCTTGTCTTCAATCTCTATGTCATGCAACTGATACATATAGGTTAATTCCATTTTGTCCCAATCCATTTCTACATTTTTCAGAATAGTGAACTGATCAAGTTCTTGAGGGCATAACGATTTTATCGTCTTAATGTCTGAATTGATTTTATCCCTTAAATTATTTTCCGATTGTGAAGCTTCTGCCTTTTGTCCATATTCTTCAGGAGTAAGTGTGACTTCCAGTATCTTATCACTCTCTTTTGTCAGATAACATATAACAATGGAATAGTCGGCCGCCTTCACCACATTCAAGAGAGCTTTCATTTTATCATCTTTCTGCAACATGTCAATCATCACTTTTTTAGTCGACTCAATGTCCGCCTGCTGCGCTGTCTTTATAACAAAATCATTAGACACAGCGAAGTAAAGAATGACTTTGTTTTCATCCTTGTTACATTTTATACTATCATACGACATGAACTCTGTCACGTCAGTGGGCAATTTTGCATTCTCACTCTCTACATACTTATCAACGACGTACTGACTGGTTTGTGTACACGAAAGGAAAGAAAGAAATCCTATCCCGATCATCATAAGTTTTAATTTCTTCATACTTTTTTTATTATTTGATAAATTTAATGTTCTCATGCTTTCAGTTTTCCCTCATAAGCGCCACAACATACACATTAGGCTTGAGCCTCCTCTATCTCTTTCTGTGCATCTTCGGTTATCACAACAGGTTCTGCTGCTTCCTCCTTCTTCTTGTTATGTTTTTTCAAAAGATACAGAACGATGATGGAACCCAATGGAAATGCTATTTTTGTATATGAATCGGGACCGAGATACTCAAAACCAACGCCCATAATGGAAACACCTAAGGATAGTTTAACTCCCGAAGAGGTAACCAAGAATAAAAAAGGTTTAACTCCCACAGGGGTAACCAAGAATAATGGAATATTAACTACAACAGCGAGAATGTATTTTACCCATTTCTTCTTCATATCACTTTTTTTCACTCTCACAATAGTATAAATGATAAAAGCAATCACGAGCAACCCCAAAGATGATAGAATCCAAAAGCGAGTCATATCGCATTCTCGGACATCATCCACATGGAAATAATAGGGTTTGCCCGTCTCTCTATTATAAAAAAGTGTTAGCATCGTACTCTTGTTCCCATTAGAAAGCATGATGATAGTAACATCGTGATTATCCTCTATATTGGGTTCCTTTCCCTTCTGAATTCGATATTTTTTCTCCGATTGAATAAACGTATATTCCACCTCACTTCCCAAACCCGTTTGGATGAGATCATGCATCGACTGCAGTCCTATAGTAAAAGTATACCTAGACATCTGTTGAAAGACCAAATCATCGCTTTCTTCCATAACTTTTTCATAGTCTCCCTCTACAATATACTTAGCGATTTGTATACTCTTCTCTTTATTGAAAGATGAACATCCTACAATGCAAAATGCAATTAAAAATAATAAAACGAGCTTTCTCATTGGGTAATATTTTATGTTCGTTAGACACACATAACAAACATACAACAAATTAGTGTAATTTCAAATAATGCAAATGGGAAAAGTCATCATTTCTTTTCCTTCACGACTTTAGGAAAGGAGTTGACAAACTTAACTTTAATATCTGGGAACGAGTTGACAATCTGAATTTTTACATCAGGAAACGACTCTACCATCTTCCACTCACAACACTTTTGCCACGAACTATCCGTGAGTTTTATCTCCACATCGGGGAAACTCTCCACTATCTGAACCTTGATGTCAGGAAAACTTTCCACAATCTTCACCTTGCCCGAAAGAGGGAAAGTCTTGCCCTTGACTGTCACACTACAATCTGATTTACTGATTGTCACCTGTGCATGAGCGAAGCCACACATGAATAGCAACAATAATAATGTGAATATTTTTCTCATATTGTAATATTAGTTCTTTTGCCTTAAAAAAAAATCACAGGTAGGGGCTTTACCCCCTATCTGTGATATAACTTATACTCTATCGAACCAGAACAGAGATTGTCTTATTATTTGTCTTGACGATATAGACTCCTTGTGCAGAAACTGTCAAAGTATGAATACCCGCAGCAGACACAGAAGTTGAAACATATCTACCAGAAAAATCATAGAGGGAAACTTCACCCTTAGCACCACTCACGTAGATGACGCCATCTTCCGTCCATACATTTGTTTCTTCAGATGAAACAGAAGTTGTACCTGCCAACTCTCCCAACTGAGACGAACTTGTAACAACACCTTTCAACAATATTCCTTCACCCTTCTTCACTTGAATAATCGATTCATCCTTATCAAGAGGAATCCATATCTCTCCTTCATCTAAAGAGTATGAAATAGCAGAAGCATTTCCTACGTTTACAACTCCGAGCACAGAATCATCTTCCTTAGCGGTGATGGTCAAATAATTAGGATCTTCAACATCCTCCATCTCTAAATATTTCACATTCCATCCTACAGGAATATTATCCTCACCAAATTTGAGTGGCAGATTTGCCGGGCATACAAAGAGACCTGTTGGAGAGACATTGATATTCCAAAACCATGTTTTATCATTATCAGTATCTTTATAACGTCCCCATTCATCAAAAGAGACCTTTATTTCGGATAAGTTCTCGCAATCCTCAAACATTCGAGAATAACATTGGATAGCTAATGTCGTAGCATTCAACTCAGGTGCTTTAGTCAGACCTTCGCAATTATTAAACATTCCATAATAACAACTAGGAGCCAAGACCTTAGCAGGCAACTCTGGAGCCTGCGTCAGACTAGTACAAGAAAAGAACATTTCATAATAACAACGGCTTGCCACTACTGTAGCAGGTAGTTTTGGCGCTTTTGTCAAACTCGCACACCCCCAAAACATACGATCATAACAGCTTTCTGCCATTATCGTGGCTGGCAATTCAGGTGCTTGTTCCAAACTAGAGCAATTCCAAAACATACTATAGCAACATTCCTCTGCCAATGTTGTCGCATGCAGATCAGGTACTTGCTTCAAACTTTTGCAATCAGCGAACATGTGACTATAACAATAAACTTCCAAAGTTGTAGCAGGCAGTTCTGGCGCTTTTGTCAGATTTGTACAACCCGAGAACATGCGTTCATAACAATAATCTGTCAGTGTCGTAGCAGGCAACTCTGGCGCTTGCGTCAAACTAGTACAATTGAAGAATAACATAGAAAAACATTCATCACTTGGAATAACAGTGGTTTCCCCCTCTCCATCAATTAAACTCATAATACTTCCACTTGCTGCAATCTTTCCTGTCATCAAAAAATTTGTATAGGAAGATGATTTCGAATCTAATCTTTGAATTCCATCGCTATTAACACCCTTCAGCAACGCTTTGTCACCTTTCTTCTTCAAAATAACCGTATCACCCTCCACAAGAGCATTCCATGTAGCCCCATCATCCAAAGAGTACCAAAGGTCTGGTGCTTTTTGTATTCCAAACGTAGAGTTATCCTCTTCGGCGGTGAACGTCAAATAATTGGTTGCGCTCGCCATACAAGCGACGCAAAGAAACATAATAATTGAGAAAATTTTCTTCATGCCATTGTCCCTTTCCTTAAATTAATTAGTACGAAGCCTATCTAATAAACTAAATATTACTTGTCAAAGTCAACTTACAACTATACGACAAAATTACAAATTTTTATATATATCAGTAATGTATAATGAAAAATCATCAAAAGAGAGTCTCTCCCCCATTGTATGTCTTGTTTGACGCAAATATATAAAAAAATTATATGTTTTACTATTCTATTGTTTTTTTGCCAGAAAACGATTAGTTGATTCTCGGACGAAAAGAGGAATATTCGACCAAATTGAATGGAAACCATATCCCCCATTCTGCATTTCATTTATTGCCTCATCTGGTGTCCATCCCTGACAAAGCGTTCTGTACATCGCGCACACCATTCCCGTTCGGTCTGCCCCGTGCTGACAGTGCACTAAAACGGGTACGGCACTTGTATCATTTACAATCGACAGAAACTCCTCGACATATTCATCCTTCATGTTACCCGCAAAGATCTCAATGCGTCTCGTTTTCAATGGCAAATCACCTATTTCATCTGTATCCGAATGATTGCTA
Organism: Paludibacteraceae bacterium; assembly: GCA_017430235.1. Classification (GTDB taxonomy): domain Bacteria; phylum Bacteroidota; class Bacteroidia; order Bacteroidales; family Paludibacteraceae; genus UBA1181. Next base: position 110,124 of record JAFRNH010000031.1, read on the forward strand.
CGTAGATTGACAATCGTTTTTATACCGAGTTCTGTAAGATTTGACATACCTTCTGCCGTCGGCTGTGCACTACGATATAGATTGTCTGTGACCTTATAGAGATTCGGTACCCCCGCAAGCGTTATCGGTTCTGCCCAATTCGACGGACGAGTTGTCGTCGAAGTCTTGCTTGTACTGCCACTTTGAAATGCATGCACCGAGACAACCGACATTCCAACAATGGAGATACAGATAATTGCCAACCAAATAATTCGTTTCATAAAAACACTAATGACGAGTAACTTATAGAATAATTACACTTTTATTGAACAAATCCCAAAAACATCAAATTAGATTTGTAAAGATAGGAAAAATCGAATTAAATTTCGATTGTCTTCGTTTCATCATTTCTTATTTTTCTTTTCGAATATCCTAAAATCATCCGTATCAGTATCTTTTAAAATTATACGTCTTATCATAAAAACCACACACAGGATAACGATCCTAACCTCTTGTGCCCAATAAGGCAAATAGTCAGGGAGCTTATTATACCAAGTGTTATTTTTATTCTGGGCATACTCATATATAGAGCGAATGTCAACATCAACGTCAACGCTAATGCCCAAAAACGTAATCAATTTCAGCAATCCAAGAGCCAGAAGTAGTCTTAGCCAATAGGCGAGATAATTGACAGAAAGAGTAAAAAACACCATAAAACCTATAGCGTATGGTTCTTGGTATGTAAAATTTCTCAACCGCGGCAAAGAATCACTATCATTAAGCCATCTCCATGTAGCACATAATATTAAGAAAAGTCCCAACGCATTATTCACACACAATATTGACATGTCATCTACGATCACATCGAACGAGGTGTCTGCACCATTCGAATAGAACTTTATCCAAGTGAGAACATAATAGACTACTGCTGCCGCTATCAAATTATCCAATACAATGAAGAATCGACGCAGGCAAATACCGAATGTGAGTGGCTTCGGATTATCCTTCGGCGGACCACAAAATATACACTTCACGAAATCCAGCACACCAAACTCATCCTCTTCTTTTGTCCCATTTTCTACAGAAGCAGAAGGAGAAGGAGAAGGAGGTACATAAGTAACGCGAGGAGGCTTATTCCTTGGAGGCTGGTAATTATTTTTACGTTTTTTCTTTCGTTTCGCCATAAAGTATAATTGTCAATTTTATAGTACTCCCCATTTTTGACAACTGGTTAATGCGTTTCCCCGTTGTGTGTTGGTTGGGCAAGCAAAGATAGTAAAAAGGGATGGTTTTATCATAGGAATTATTTTATAATGAATGAATGGTACATAATTCATCATGGGCGAATGTGATTCGCCCCTACAATTGGGATGGTGTCCAATTCCATAGGGTGGATACATTGGGGACAACGCGACACTCCTCCGTAACGTGATGCCGCCAACCCCTGAAAGGGGTGATATATCATAGGCACGGGTGTGAGCCCGTGTATGAAACGGGGCGTTCGGTAATTGGAACCCCAAAGGGGTGACACATAATTACAGCGCATACATGATGGCATAATCTATAACGGTGTTGTTTAGTATTACGATGAGTCGCTTCGCGAGAAATCCTACAAATCTGTTCAAATCTAACAAATCGCTTTTAATGCAACTCATATTTGTAGGATTTGTAAAGATTTGTAAGATTTCTGTCCAAAGGACACTCCTTTGAATCTATAGGTTGGAATAGGTTTCAAGTACTATAATTCCCTTTATGTTAAAAACTGAAAAAATATCACATTTAAAATTCATCCGCAAAATAATCTTCTGCCTTTCCATGATCTAATCCTCTTATCAATTGCGCAATTCCAACAATAATCAAGAAGACAGCTATCGCCCAAACTACATAATTAAACACATATATTATACCCGCTTCTGTCGTTAAATTATAAAAGACACATCCGAAGACAAATAGTAATATCCCTCCTATCATTTTCATCAGACCACTTATCCGATTGGCTTTTTTCTCTTTGGCTTTTTCTCCTTTACGACACATCCTATCTATCTTTTTCAACTCCTCTACAACCATGCATCGTTGTTCGTCAGGAAGTTTGTTTGCATACATTCCATCTATCAACTCCTTAGTAGGTACACCATCCATCCTTCTCGAGGTGTAATATTTGACGAGCTCCTCGTCTGTCAATTCATTTATCAACTTCATAGATTAAACCTTATTATGATTCATAACGCCACAAATATATATATTATCATGCAAAAAATACGACAATATTTTGTTTTCAAGTACTATAATTCCCTTTATGTTAAAAACCAGTGATTCATACATCACTCACATTCAACAAAACACAAAGAATTTTTATTAGAAAAATTCGACCATCTCGGGCTGTTTCAAGAAATTTTCTTGCGTTTTCTTGCATTTCCTTTGACCATAATAATGATATGAATACCCTACCCAGGGCGATACCCATGGACTATATCTGTTGCAGCCTTTCAGGCTGACGTGTACGGACAAGGAACGGTACGTAATTCACCATGGGCGAATGTGATTCGCCCCTACAATTGGGATGGCACATGATTCCATCGGTCGAGTAATCAATAATACTTACCAGGAACTTTTCGTCTTGTTGTTCGGAAATGGATCTGTATCAGGAGCCTGAACCGGACGCACCACAAAACCGAAGCTTCGACTACCTGCTGTTGGACTACAATAAACGTTAGGTCCATCCTCATTATCTTCCAAATCAGTACACATAAGAATGACCCCCAAACTACCTTTTCCAACAGTTCCAGACATATAATTACAAACATCCGTTGACGATCCCCAAAACATATCAGTCTTCTTATTCCGCTTTGACCTTACTGCTGGCAAGAAAATAGAATTTCCGGTCTTTGTACTAGTAAACTCACATCCCGTAACACCATTCTTTGTGGTCCAATTTGCATCACAATATGCAATTAATTCTTTAAAATCTTTACGTGTTGGCAATCGATACGAATCTCCCCAATTAAATCTTACAACATCATATTTCGCATTACCTGCCAAACCAATTTCTAGAGAATCATCAAGGAATTCCAGCAAAGAATCTTTGTCTGTATCCATATCTTCTCTTTTTACAAAATACATATCATCTTCAAACTCTGTTCTTGGTGAGACCTCTCCAAATGCAAAATGATATCCTCCCATCTCTGGAACCGAAGCTCCAATATTACAAGTGGCCCACTTTATTCCACTGGGAAGTCCCAAGTCAACAAATTCACGAGTATCCTTCTTTATGTTAACTGCTGAATGTCTAACAGTTTTATCTTTTTGTCCATTTTCAGAATTCACCGAGCAGTTTGCCATTAACAAACTCAGTAATAAGAAATAACCTATTTTTTTCATTCTACTTCTATTAATTTATATTTAACCTCACAAATATAGATAATTGTCGTACCATACAAAAATTGATACCGAAAGAAATCAAAAAGCGCCGAAAAGTATATTAACCCATCGTCTACATTAACTTTTTGTTTAAACGGTGAATTTATAGAACTCACCTTAACTTTATATACTCATTTTCTCTTCTCTCTATTCCTCATTCAAAATTCAAATCCTATCTTTGCATAAAAATATAACGACATATATGGAGTTCGATCTAAAAAAAGAATTAAGTTCACGCATACTCGTACTCGACGGTGGTATGGGTACCATGATACAACGGTATGGATTAACGGAAGAAGATTATCGCGGCGACTTCGTACCCAACAGCGACGTGCAACAGAAAGGTAACAACGACCTGCTCTGTATAACACGAAGCGACGTCATATCCGATATCCATAACAAATACCTGGAAGCGGGGGCTGATATCATCGAGACTTGCTCGTTCAACTCTCAACGAATCTCCATGGCCGATTATAAAATGGAAGGTCATATCCACAAACTTAACTTCGCAGCTGCTCAATTAGCTCGCAAAGCCGCAGATATCTATACGGCTAAAGACCCAACCAAACCAAGGTTCGTGGCGGGTTCCGTCGGTCCTACCAACAAGACCTGCTCCATTTCGCCAGACGTCAACAACCCTGCCCTCCGAAACGTCTCCTTCAACGAGATGAAAGAGGCTTACATCGAACAAATGGATGCCCTCATCGAGGGTGGCGTCGATGCACTTCTCATAGAGACAATTTTCGATACTCTCAACGCGAAAGCTGCCATCTCGGCTGCCAACGAATGTATCGCTCGTTGCGGACGTACCGTCTATATCATGCTCTCTGCTACAGTGGCAGACATCAGTGGTAGAACACTTTCTGGTCAAACGCTTCAGGCATTTCTCAACTCCGTTGCCCATGCCAACGCACTCTCTATCGGACTCAACTGCTCCTTCGGTGCAAGAGAACTGAAAACCTACCTAAAAGAGATCAGCGACAATGCTCCATGCTATGTCAGCGCCTACCCTAACGCGGGTCTTCCTAACCAATTTGGTCAGTATGACGAGACCCCCGAAACGATGGCAAGTCAGGTGGTTGAATACATCACAGAGAGACTGGTGAACATCATCGGTGGATGCTGCGGAACAACGCCCGACCACATCGCTGCCTACCAACAACTACTGGTCAACTCTGTTCCAAGAGAGATTCCTACTGCCAACCATCATCTTAAATTATCTGGTCTCGAACCTCTTGAGATAAAATCCATCAACACAAGCCTCAACGAGAAACAAGATCGTTCCCTATTTGTCAACATAGGAGAGAGATGCAATGTGGCTGGTTCGAAAAAATTCCTTCGTCTCATCAACGAAAAGAACTACGAAGAGGCTCTATCCATCGCACGTAAGCAGGTGGAAGATGGTGCACAGGTGGTCGACGTCAACATGGATGATGCCATGCTGGATGCCAAGACCGAAATGGTCAACTTCCTAAATCTGATTGCCTCCGACCCCGACGTGGCAAGAGTGCCCATCATGATCGACTCCTCCAAATGGGAGGTGATTGAGGCTGGATTGCAATGCGTACAAGGCAAATGCATCGTCAACTCCATCTCATTGAAAGAGGGCGAAGCAAAATTTCTTGAAAAGGCTAAAAAAATTCAATCATACGGAGCCGCAACCGTGGTGATGGCATTCGACGAAGAGGGTCAAGCCGCCACATACGAGCGAAGAATAGGCATCTGCGGAAGAGCCTACAAACTGCTGACGGAAAACGGTTTCCCTCCAGAAGACATCATATTCGACCCTAACGTGCTATCCGTAGCAACAGGTATCGAAGAGCACAATAACTACGGTGTTGATTTCATCAATGCAACGGAATGGATTCGTCAAAACCTTCCTTATGCAAAGATTAGTGGTGGTGTCAGCAACCTTTCGTTCTCCTTCAGAGGTAACAATCCAATCAGAGAGGCGATGCACTCCGTTTTCCTATATTATGCGTATCAAAAAGGCATGGATATGGGAATCGTCAATGCTGGTATGTTGCAAGTCTATGAGGAGATACCATCCGACTTGCTTGAATTAATCGAAGATGTGGTATTAAACAGACGGAAAGATGCCACAGAAAGATTGATAGCCAAGGCTGATGAGATAAAGAACTCCCAAACTGGTGTTCAACACACCAACCAACTGGAGTGGAGACAATTCAATCTTGAAAAAAGGATCTCTTACAGTCTAGTGAAAGGTATCGGAGACTTTTTGGAAGAAGATATGGAAGAGGCTCTCAAGACCTACTCATCTGCCGTAGAGATTATCGAGAAGCCTCTCATGGAGGGCATGAATGAAGTAGGCGAACTCTTTGGTGCCGGCAAGATGTTCCTTCCACAGGTGGTGAAGACTGCTCGAACCATGAAGAAGGCAGTCGCCATACTGCAACCACACATCGAGGCACAGAACAAAGGGAATGGCAAGAAATCGGGCAAGGTACTGATTGCGACAGTCAAAGGAGACGTTCATGACATTGGCAAGAACATTGTTGCCGTCATCCTAGCCTGCAACAATTTCGAGGTGATCGACCTCGGTGTAATGGTGCCAAGCGAGCAAATCATCGAGACGGCTATAAAAGAAAATGTAGATGTTGTATGTCTCAGCGGATTGATCACACCATCCTTAGAAGAGATGGTGCATGTAGCAGAGTCGATGGAGAAAGCAGGGCTACAGATTCCTCTGATGGTAGGTGGAGCCACCACATCAGACATACACACGGCAGTAAAGATAGCGCCTAAATATAGCGGAGTGGTGATGCGTATGAGAGATGCATCTCAAAACACGTATGCCATATCCAAATTGTTGAACAAAGAGACTCGAAAAGAGTATATTGAAAAAATACAAAAAGAACAAGAGCAGCTTCGCCTCCAACATTCACAGAAAGAGTCGAACATTCTTTCCATAGAGGAAGCGAAACAGAAAAAACTAAATTTATTTTGATCAAAAATGAAAATCAGAAGTAAAGCACCTTTACGATTAGGATTAGCAGGAGGCGGTAGTGACGTTTCTCCGTACAGCGACATATACGGTGGTTTGATTTTAAATGCCACCATCAACCTATATGCACATTGTACCATAGAGGAAACTAATTCTGAGAAGATTGAAATTTATGCAGCCGATTTAGATCAGTATCTTGAATATAATCTGCAGGATACATTACCAATCGATGGCAAATTAGACCTACACAAAGGGGTATATAATAGAATCATCAAAGATTTTGGCGTTCAACCGAAAGCCTTCAAAATCACAACATACTCTGATGCACCTGCCGGAAGTGGATTAGGTTCATCCTCAACAATGGTTGTATGCATTCTTCAAGCATTTGTAGAATGGTATAATCTGCCGTTAGGAGACTACGAACTAGCACGTTTGGCCTATGAGATTGAGCGAATAGATATCGGTCTAAGTGGAGGTAAGCAAGATCAATACGCAGCAGCCTTCGGAGGATTCAACTACATGGAGTTTCTACAAGACGACCACGTAATAGTCAACCCATTGCGCATCAAACCATGGGTAGTTGAAGAATTAGAATCATCGCTACTGCTTTTCTTCACAGGAGCCTCTCGATCATCTGCCAAAATCATAGATGAGCAAAAAAAGAATACACGAGAGAAAAATGCCACAGCCATCGAAGCCATGCACCAAATCAAGCAAAGTGCGATTGATATGAAGACGGCCATATTACATGGAGACATCAATTCTTTTGCGTCAATCTTAGGGAAAGCATGGGAGGAGAAAAAGAAAATGGCTCAATCCATCACCAATCCAACCATTCAAGAAGCCTTCGACAAAGCTCTAAATGCAGGTGCAATTGCTGGTAAAGTAAGCGGTGCTGGTGGTGGAGGATTTATTATGTTTGTCGTAGAACCGACCAAGCGCAAAAATGTAGAGAGAGCCCTATCCACATTAGACGGACGCGTTGTAGAATTTCAATTCAGTGACAAAGGAACTCAAAGTTGGAAAATTTTTGAATAATATGAATAAGATAGAAACAATCAAGCAGCACATACAAGAATCTGTGCAGACAAAAGAGCTCATTTTATCAAACGATAAAATGCTAAACGACATTCATTCAGCCGCACAGATGCTCATCGATGCATATAAGAAAGGCAATAAGACATTGCTTGCCGGCAACGGAGGATCTGCAGCGGATGCCCAACATATCGCAGGTGAATTCGTAAGCCGATTCTATTTTGACAGACCCGGAATTCCATCCATTGCATTAACAACCGACACATCCATTCTCACAGCTATCGGAAATGATTATGGATTTGAACGATTGTTCGCACGGCAAGTAGAGGCCCAAGGTGTTGCAGGTGATGTATTCATTGGTATCTCGACATCTGGCAACTCAAAGAATATAATCACTGCCCTACAAGCATGTAAAGCCAAAGGGATAAAAACAATTGGTCTCACGGGTAAAAAAGAGTGCGCCATGGATACACTTTGCGACATTGTACTGAAAGTACCATCTTCCAATACCCCCTGCATTCAAGAGTCTCACATCATGATTGGACACATTCTTTGCAGATTAGTGGAAGAAGCACTATTCGAACCTAAAAAATAATTCAATGGAAGCAATTATATTAGCAGGAGGATTAGGAACGCGACTTCGCTCGATTGTCAAAGAAGTGCCTAAATGTATGGCACCCGTCTGTGGCATGCCTTTCCTACATTATCAGCTACAATACCTTAGCAAATTCCAAGAGATCAAACGCGTCATTCTCTCCGTAGGATACCTTCGAGAAGTAATATTTGATTGGATTGACCAGCAAAGGGATCTTCCATTTGAAATATCATACGCCATAGAAGAAACACCTTTAGGAACAGGCGGAGGCATTAAACTAGCTCTAAGCGAACTATCAACGAAAGAGGCTATCATTCTCAACGGCGACACATTCTTCGATGTTGACCTGCAACAATTAGCAGCAGCTGGGGCAAACAGCAAGCAAGCCATTACCCTTGCACTAAAAAAAATGGAAGACTTCGACCGATATGGCACAGTTTCTCTAAACGAAGAAGGCATCATCAAAAAATTTCACGAGAAGCAACCCTGCAAAGAAGGACTCATTAACGGAGGCATCTATTATATTGATTTAAATAAAATTGCGTTATCCGAATTTCCAGACAAAGGATCCTTTGAAAAAGAAGTTTTGGAAACAAACGTAGAAAGGGACAATCTACGAGGATATATCAGCGACGGATATTTCATCGACATTGGTATTCCTGAAGATTATAAAAAAGCCAACAATGATTTTATTCATATATGGTGAGTTCCACAAAATGAATTTATAGAAAATGACCTATACAGACATCAGTTTCATACTTGAATTAGGCAAATATGACACTTTGCTATTAGACAGAGATGGAGTAATCAACAAATATCGTCCCAATGATTATGTAAAGAACTGGAACGAATTTGAGTTCATACCAGACTTCTTAGCTGCCATTTCCACATGGACCAAACATGTGAAACGCATCATTATTGTCACCAATCAGCGAGGTGTCGGGAAAGGATTATTTTCAGAAGATACACTCAACGACATTCACGATAAGATGAAAGAGGAAATCGAGAATGCCGGAGGCCATATAGAAAACATTTACTATTGCACTGCCTTAGGAGACAAAGCGCCCAATCGGAAGCCTCAACCTGGCATGTTCCGTCAAATGTTAAAAGACTATCCAGACATAGATCCCAATCGATGTCTTATGGTCGGAGATCAACTATCCGATATGGAATTTGCTAGCAACTGTGGCATAGCAGGCATTATGATCAACAATTAAAGCATGACAGACTGCACAGGCACAGTCATCACTTAAGCATACTTTTTATTGTTTCCGTCATTCTAGACCATGCATACTTTTGCTTTTCCACCTTTACATTCTCAACAAATGCATCCATACGATTATTATCATAAAAGTCGCATAATGCATCTGCAACAGACTGTGCATTAGGTTCGGTCACATAACCCACTTTACCATCAGGAACGATTTCCGACAAGCCACCCACATTAGTAACCAACATAGGTTTTTCAAAATGGTATGCAATCTGCGTCACACCACTTTGCGTTGCCGATTTATACGGTTGGACAATCATATCAGCCGCAGCAAAATAAGTAGACACACGACTATCAGGTATAAAGTCATTATGCCAAATCACTTTATCACCCACGCCTAATTTCTTTTCTAGTTCAAAATATTTTTCTGAATTATTATAAAATTCCCCTGCCACAATCAACTTAACATTCTTCTGCCGTACTTTTTCGTCAGCCATAGCTTCCAAAAGAATATCCAATCCTTTGTAATCACGGATAAAGCCAAAGAACAAAACATAAGACACAGAAGGATCCAAGTTTAATTCAGCAATAGCCTCTTCCCGACTCTTCTTCTCTCCAAAATTGTCATACAACGGATGAGCACAAAACGCACGAGGTTTATCCTTATCAAACAAATCCAAATCATTTAAAACAGATCTGGACATTGCGACAAAGCCATCCACAGTTCTCACCCAATAATTAGAGAGCAAGCGGTCTGCCAAACGTTTTTCATGAGGAATTATATTGTCTAAAACAGAGATGACTTTTGTCTTCCCATTACGACGAACCAATCGTGCAATAGAGCCAAAACATGGAGACATAAACGGAAGCCAATACTTGACAATAAGAATGTCAGGAGCATTCTTAGCAATATGACGTCCTATCTTCCACCAATTAAATGGATTCACGGAACTGACACTACGCACTATATTCAAATCTTCAGGAGCTGATTCGGTTGAATATTGAGTCTTACCAGGGAAGAGAAAGTTAGGATATTGCAACGTAAAAGTTTCAATCTTCACTTCGTCTCCCTCCTTTTGAAACTCTTTCGCCAGTCTCTCATTAAAAGCAGCCAAGCCTCCACGATAAGGATAAGCCGTACCTAATATTGTTATTTTCATCTCTTTAATTCTTTAGTTAAATCACCTACATGCAATCCCTTTAGGCTCTGGTTTGAAAAATTTCGGACAAATATATTTCGCCAAGAAAAAGCCTATCAATGTTCCGATTATGTCAGCCAACCAATCAGACCATTCTCCTGTTCTTGGAGGGAAGAAATTCTCTTGCAACAATTCGATTATTCCTCCATAGATGATCGGATAAAGGATTCCCCACAGGAACATTTTTTTGTCATTAAAGGTATATCGTTGTCTATACAACTCATAACATACAATCATTGCGAATAGCACATAGGCGCCACCATGCATTACTTTATCTTTCAAATCGAAATCCAAGATATCAAAATCTGGCATTTTCGGTGCGATACTTACATAAAGAATAAACAGCGAATAGACCACTGACATTCCATAAATTCTAAAAAATCGTAACATTTGTATTTAGCTTTAATTTTTCCATTAACACATATATGAGACCTACTGCAAAGAAAACACCTAAAGTATCAGCGAGCAGATCCATCCATTCTGCCGACCGAGGTGGGAAGAAATATTGTTGCACCAACTCCATCACACCTCCATAGACTATCGGCAAGATGACACAAACAAAGATGATTTTGGAACGGGAAAGAGTTCCTGCATCTTCTCTTCTGTTGGTTTCAAGACACAAGCAAATGGTTAACAATACATAAGCAAACATGTGTCCGAAGAAATCCCGCAAGGATAACAAAGTGATCGGATTCGTTTCTGTTTCACATAAAATTCGATTGTTCTCCGACAGGTAAAAAAAGTCTGGCACAGTAGAGCGAACGCAAAAATAAAAGATTGCGATAGCCACAAGAATTGAAAATTTATAATTTTTCAGAACATTCATAATCATCTGCGAAAAAAACACGTCAAAGTTATAGATTTTAATTACCTTTGCAAAGCATTAGTAAACAGAATTAAATAAAAAAACGAATAAAATAAAATGAATACAGTTGTTAGTGGCATTCGATCCACTGGAAATCTCCACCTTGGTAATTATTACGGTGCATTAAAAAATTTCATACGCATGCAAGATAGCCACCGTTGCTTTTTCTTCATTGCAGATTATCATTCTCTAACGACACATCCTGATCCTACCCTACTCTATCCTAATGTAAAAAGTGTTCTGACAGAATACTTAGCATGTGGATTGGATCCAGAGAAGTCGGCCATCTACATTCAGAGTGATGTGCCTGAAGTCGTTGAATTATACCTAATGTTGAATATGCATGCATACTTAGGAGAGCTCACCAAGACTGTATCCTTTAAAGATAAAGCAAGAAAGCAGCCAGAGAATGTGAATGCAGGACTTCTCACCTACCCAACATTGATGGCAGCAGATATTTTAATTCACAACGCAGATCAGGTTCCCGTAGGAAAAGACCAATTGCAACATTTGGAGATGACGCGTAACTTTGCAAAACGCTTCAACAATTTCTACAAGGTTGAGTATTTCAAAGAGCCTATTGCCTACAATGATGGAACAGAACCTATCAAGATTCCTGGATTGGACGGAAGTGGCAAGATGGGTAAATCAGAAGGAAACTGCATCTATTTAGCAGACGATGCCAAAACCATAGAAAAGAAGGTTAAGAAAGCGTTGACCGACCAAGGGCCAACAGAGATGAACTCTGTCAAACCAGAATGCATCGAGAACCTCTTCACACTTATGAAGGTAGTCTCTACTCCCGACACCGTACAATATTTCGAGGAGAAATGGAACACTTGTGAAATCCGTTATGGAGATCTCAAGAAGCAATTGGCAGCCGACATCATTGCAGCCACAGAGCCAATACGTCAACGCATTGCTGAGATTGACGCACATCCTGAGATCCTTCACAAAGCCGTAACGAGAGGTAAAGAAATCGCTCGTGAAAGTGCTTCAAAGACAATCAAGGAAGTAAGGGAAATCATGGGATTCAGAAACTTCTAAATCCCATGTACGATTGTATTGAAACATCCGTGCAACCGAAATGAATTTATAGAACCCATCTAAAAATAAAATACATGAAAAATTTATTGAAACACATAGGAGTATTTGCTTTTTTCGTAGTAATTACAATTCTCTATTTTTCTCCAAAGTTGGATGGAAAAGTGATCCAACAAGGGGATATTCAGAAGTGGGAAGGAATGTCTCATGAATTAGTTGAATACTACCAAAAAGAGGGAGGCTCTTCTGCATGGACGGGTTCTATGTTTTCTGGAATGCCATCATACACTGTATCAATACAAACTTCCATACCCAATTCAATCACATGGCCAGAGAAGATATTCAGCATATTTGGAGATTATGATTGCGGACCAATCATTCTTTCGTTATTTGCCATGTATATCCTACTCATTGTTATGGGTGTACCAATACCGTTGGCCATTTTAGGTGCAGTGGGATTTGCTTTTTCTTCCTACTCGCTCATTATCATACAAGCCGGGCACGTCACAAAAGTATGGGCAATGGCATACATGCCGCTAGTATTAACCGGAATGGTTCTGTTATTCAAGAAAAAATGGTTCGCTGGATTCTTCGTGCTTGCAACATCATTATCCCTTGAGATATATCATAACCATTTTCAAATCACCTACTACTTAGTGTTTTTGTGTCTTGCCATCTTCTTGGGGTATTTAGTCAATGCAATCATCCAGAAGGAACACTCCGACATAATCAAAACCGTCGGATTCACCCTTGCCTCTGTCGCTGTTGCCATAGCCATCAATTCATCAAGGTTATACTCCAACTGGGAGATGTCCAAGACCAGTATCCGAGGCAAATCAGAACTCTCATCTAATGTTGATAAGAAAACAGACAAATCCTCTGGTTTGGACTATGACTATGCCTTTGCATGGAGCTACGGAGTTTCCGAAACAATGACAATCCTCATCCCTAATTTCAACGGAGGAGCATCTGTCGAGGAACTATCGAAAGAGTCAAACATTGCAAAAGCAATGAAAAAAGAGAAAATCCCAGTACCGAAGAAACTGCAAAGCTACACCTATTGGGGTGACCAACCATTCACTTCGGGACCAGTCTATTTCGGAGCTATTATCTGCTTCCTATTCGTACTGTCACTATTCGTCGTTAAAAACAAATATAAATGGTGGATTGTGGGTGTCACAGCATTCTGCATCATCCTCAGCTGGGGTAAGAATTTCCCTGGAATAAACGACTTCCTCTTCCATTATATGCCGATGTACAATAAGTTCAGAACTCCATCTATGGCGTTGGTTATTCCGCAACTCACATTCCCTCTATTAGGTTGCATGGCTCTTTACACAATATGGAAAGGAAATGAGGACAAAGCTTTTTTAATGAAATCATTGTTCATTGCAGGAGGTATAACAGGAGGACTCTGTTTGATCTTTGCCATCATGCCTTCCCTCTTCTTGAATTTCGTTTCTCCAAACGATGCCACATGTGGATTCCCTGATTGGTATATGGATGCTCTGTTACTAGACAGAAAAGCCATATTGACAAGTGACGCACTTCGATCATTCGTTTTTATCCTATTGGCTTCCTTGGCTATCTTCTTTATGATAACAAAAAAAGGGGACAACAAAGTTGCTCTCATCGTCACCTCATGCCTAGCACTTTTAATCCTAGGCGATTTATGGTCGGTAGACAAACGATACTTGAACGATAGTCACTTTGTAAGAGAGAAACGTAAGAACTCATTCGCAATGACAGCTGCAGACAAGGCCATTCTCAAAGACAAGGATCTTTCCTATCGTGTACTGACACTCAATAATCCTTTCAACGACACCAACGTATCCTACTATCATAAATCTATAGGAGGATATAATGCGGCTAAATTAAGACGTTATCAAGAATTGATTGACATGTATATTTCGCCAGAGATGCAACAGGTAGTTGGATCATTACGGAATGCCAAATCAGTCTACGACGTGGATAACGCATTTGAGAATACACCAGTCTTGAACATGCTGAACATGCGCTATCTCATCTTCAACGAAACAGTGGATCCAATCCAAAACACCAAATCATTTGGAAACGCCTGGTTTGTGGATGAAGTAAAGATGGTAAACAATGCAGATGAGGAGATGACATCTCTTGGCAAGATTAATCCAAGAAAAACGGCATTGGTGGATGTTCGTTTTAAAGATCTCGTTAGCAATGTAAATCCTATCAAAGACTCCGCTGCTAGTGTAGAGTTAATCTCTTACAAACCAGATGAGTTGAAATATAAAACTTCTTCATCTCAAGATGGCGTTATGCTATTCTCTGAAGTATATTACCAACCAGGATGGAAGGCTTATATCGACGGCAAAGAGACAGACCACTTCCGCGCCAATTGGATACTGAGAGGAATGAATGTTCCTGCAGGTGTTCATGAGATTCGATTTGAATTCTACCCTAACACTTTCTGGAATTTAAGATGGACAGGATTCTGGGTTGCTTTGATACTCCTTCTTGGTGCGACCGCATACACAGTTTTTTACTATATGAAAAAAAGAACAGCTGTGAGTACAGAAGTCGCAACAGCTAAGAGTGCAGCAGTCAAAGGTAACTGATTCGAATTTTTCTAAAATTAATCAATATGTTCGCTTCCGTTATTATTTGTACATACAACAGAGACAAGTATATCTACAACCTACTAAAGAGTGTAGCCGAGAATACATTGTCACCAGACAAGTACGAAATCGTATTGGTAAACAACAATAGTACAGACCAAACAGAATCGGAATGTAAACGTTTCCAAGCGGACTATCCCTCTGTTCAATTCAACTATCACATGGAAACCTCTCAAGGGCTCTCTTATGCACGCAACAGAGGTATCAACGAATCACACGGAGATCTGCTTATTTATGTAGACGATGATGCACTTGTAAACAAAGAGTATCTACAGACCTATGTGGATTTCTTTGAAAGCAACCAAGATATTCACGCTGCTGGAGGTCCTATACTGCCCCTCTACGAGACAGAGGAACCCCAATGGATGACAAAATACACAAGGCAACTCCTAACCGGGAAACTATACCTTGGTGAGAAGATGCGAGAATTCCCTAAAA
>JAFRNH010000032.1 GCA_017430235.1 Paludibacteraceae bacterium
AAGATATTGGATGCTTATCCGAACTCCGTGGTTAAGGTGTTCGACCGCTACGGCAAGCAGGTGGCAGAGCTGAAGGGCGACGTGGAGTCGTGGGACGGAACCTATAACGGACGACCACTCCCATCCACCGACTACTGGTACACCATCAACATCCCAGAGATCGATAGAGTCTACTCAGGTCACTTCACACTGATAAGAAGCAAATAAGCAAACAATGCAGATATAAAAGAGAGTGTGTCAGAATTGATTTGAACTGAACCCCGAAAGTTTTTTTGTCCAACTTTCGGGGTTCAGTTCAATTTTGACACACCCTCATTGTTTTAGTTGTTACTGTTTATCGATTATTCCCAACCATCGAAAATATCTTCGCCATAGAAGTTGTCTTCAGTTGGCTTGTGGTTAGGATACCAGACTTGGGCAAAGAAAGGATTGCCTTTCGCAATCTTGTCATAGTTCCATGGCGTTGGCAGACATTCAGGGCACCAATGACCTCCTAATAAAACTAGAGCAGGAGAGGCCTTAAATTTGTGTCCGAATTGACATTCCCACTCCAGTGGGGTGGCTGTGTCTCCCTCGACCATTGTTTCACTTAAACATTTTCCTCCACGAAATTCGGCAGCCGATTTCATATCTTCTATATTCCATTGAGAAATCGGTTTGCTTTCATCATATCCGTGATTCAGGACGATAGCCTTGTCTGATGGTCTGGATAGATCCTGATGCTTCCAATCAGGTATATTCTTCCATGCTTCAAGAGAACCATAATAGGCGGCAATACGTTGCTTCTCGTTGTTTTTTATCCAAGATTGAGTGCCCCATTTTTTCTTGTATGCCATTGGACGCATAGCGAGTTTGATGATGGGTGCAGGACAGATTGCAGCCAAACGGAAGAACCAAGGCAGTTGGTCTGCCATGTGCTTGAAATATTCGTCTATTGGAGTGTTGGCACGGAAGTGCAGATAATCTTCTAGCACTTGAGAGTCGAGATACCATTGTCCATGGAAATTGCGAAGCACAAACCATTCGGGATTGAAAATTTTTTCAGGAGGAGGACAATGGATGGCAGCCATAAGTTTGCATTCAAGTTCATAGTTGCTGAGTCGATATTCTGGTCCGCTACCAATATTGTAAAAACGATTCCAAAACTCGTCAGGTACAGACTCTTCGCACAGGTTGGCCAACACGCGACCGCTATCTTCTACCGTACACCATTCCAATACACCTCTTAGTGGCACATGAAACATGATTGGGTCATAGTTCTTTAAAATTGTCGGATAGAGTATGCCCGATTGGCGGAGACACACCCAGTGTTTTATACCTGACTCTACAATGATTCTTTCAGCAATCGTTTTGCTGATGGCATAGTGGTCGTATACACTGATGCAGATAGGGTCACCCGTTCGTCCCCAGTGATTAGGTTCGTTGCGGTCGGAAGTCTGGGCAACGGAACCGATGTAGCACACTTTGATATTGTCAGCGTTTGGTTGAGCGAGGACCGCTTTAGCTACATTTTCTGCAGCCAGTGTGTTGACTTTCCTTGTCTTGTTAGGAAAGTAATCGGCAGAAGGAGATACCATACCACCTACGTGTAATACGTAGTCGACCTCTCGCGTAGCTAATTCCACATCTTCGTAATGAGTTAGGTCACCCCATACGATTCTAATTTTGTCGGCATAAGGGGCAAGTTTCTTTTTGTTGGTTTCGCTAGGGCGAGCCAAGACGGTTATGTCGAAACGATCTAATCGTTGAAGTAGTTCTTGCAAGCCAGACCATCCCATGGTTCCTGTTGCACCTGTTAGAAATATTCTTTTTTTCATTGTTTCGTGGTTAATCATTTTAATCATCTTATGTTCCATCATTCATATCCTTGAGTTCTGACGAAGGATATGATACACAAAAATAAAAAATCATTTCTTATTTGTTGATAATTTTGGTTTATAATGTGATGAACAGTTGAGATAAGATGAAGGATTTTCATTTCGTTTAATTTAACTAAGATGAGATATTTCCTATCTTTGCACAGATGTTAGTCTGGTCACTCTATGTGATGTGAGTACTAATGATTGCAATTGCATGAAAAAATTATGATACATTTTTTAAATAGAGATAGAAAAGAGGTTTTGACAGTTTCAGAAATCAAAATAATAGATTTTGAAACACAATGTTTAAACTATATAACTCAGATAAACTACGCTCCAATTGTCTTTTCGAAAAACATAAAAGACTATTTGTTCAATCTTGAAAATTTCAAAAATGATTTAATTAAGCTGTACGAAAATCAGACAGATAGCGTTAATTATATTAGTATAGAAGGTGATTTGAGATTCTACATTGAAAGGAACCATCTAGGTCAGATAAATGTTGAACTAATTTTTCAACATAGAGGGAATGACGAAGATACAGAGGTTGATGTGACCTGTAAATATGGTATCGACCAAAGTTTTCTCCCGGAATTGATAGGAGAAATAAATGAGGTTCTTACAGAAATAGGTTGATTACTGGTTGAGACTTCAGGTGTATTAAAACATATATTCGACTTTAACAAAGAATCATATAAATAATTATGGATTTTAACGATTTTGAATGGCACGATTCTGCCATTAGAAATATAAGAATTGATAGAACTCGACCAGGAAAACAAGATACAATTGAGTTTGAGGTCGAATTTGATAATGGCTTGTTCCGAATCGTTTTTGAATCTGTGTATCAAGCTTCATTCCAAATGAATTTTGGAGTGATTCCAGTTGAAGGAGCAGAAACGATTTATTGGGCTCATCAAGAGGGTAGAGAAAACGAAATGGTTCAAGAGTTTTTATAAGTCGACGAAAGGTTTCTTCGATCAGATTCCATTGAATTACTATGAGATTGAAACAAATTCCACTGGGAGTAAAATTCAAATTGTTGCAATGGGAGTCTCTTTTATTGAAATGGAAGGTCAAGAATCTAACATGAAGGCACCCAAGAATGAAATAACGGTTTGCCGATGGTGTGCAAAATTAAAAGGAAAGTTAAGTGAGTTCGTAAATAGACTCATGTGACATGAAAATATGTGAGGAATCTTCTTTCGAAAAATGATATCTGTAGGCAAACCACTTGTGTGTTATTCCCTCCAACGGAGGAGATGTGTGACATGGTGATGGATCTTCCTTGTCAGGAATAAATGTTCAATCCAAAAATCCTCAGTTGATTAATGGAGAGTATGATAGCTTGATAAATTTCACATCATAATCTATTTCCCGAATCGAACCCCAAAGGAGATGTCAAGTCGTCCTAACCCTTCTTTATTATCTTTACCAAGATCGAATTCTTTTTTGGATCTGTCTCCTACTAGTGTGTATTTTGAAAACGAACCAGCTAACAATGATAATTTTATACCTAGACCGACTTTGGAGGGAAGCCAATAGTCATAACCGATTTCGAGTGAAAGGTATGCTGAATGAGCCTTGATATGATATGATTTTCCATCGGCTTCGCCTTTGTTTGTATAGCCCATAAAACCTAATGAGTATTTTGAAAAAAGATCACTTTTTTTATTGGAGAGAGGCTGCCGAATAGTGAATACTGGTCCGATAGCTGGTATCGTATACGTGTCTTTTATTTTCTGAGTGGAATAGGAGTATGAGTCGTGTACCTCCCTTTCGTCAGAGGCTTTAAACATTGTGAATTTTCCTCCAAGACCAAAGTATTTACTCCAATGGAAGGTTAAATCGCCTCCTATGTTAACACCATTCTTGATGTTTTTCATGTGATCTACTAATAAAGATGGCACACTTTCGCTGATTGGTGCCGTTCGATGACTGTATCCTCCATCAAGAGAGAAAATGACTTTCTTCCCTTTTGATTCTTCATAGGTGATTAATTTTTCACCTTCGTCTTTTGTTTCGCTTTTGGTCTGAAGAGAATCGACAGTACTTGCAGATGTGGCTGTGAAGCGTGTCGCTGTTCCATCATTTTTAAGAATGATTGTGTCCTGTTTCTCGGTTATCTTTGCATTGAAAGTTACAAACTGATCGTAATATATGTTGCTTTCCGTGATATGCATATCGACATTGGCTAGGGCAACTCCTGTTGTTACACCGCATCGTAGATAATATACATGCCCTGCTTTGAAATTAACTGGTATTTCAAATTTCCTTTCTGTTTTTGCCCATATCGTGGTTGGCTCATCCGATTTTATCAGAACTGTTTTCTTGAAACTTTTGGACACTTGACAAATTTGTGATTTCCCAATGTATAGGTCGTAGTTTATGCCGTTTGTCATATCGTCTCTGAAAATGTTAAGAGTGGCATAGGTCGTGTCAGCCTTCTCTGACGGCGTCATTCCAAGTAAATAAGAATCAATATTTCCTATGCGAAGAATGTCTGCTGTGATTGTATGACATGTGGAGTGCCCTCCTGGTTTTTTGTGCGAGGTGATTTTTATGGCATTTCCGCCTATTTTTCTTGCCTCTTCTTTCGCCTTTTCTATTACTGCATGGTAGGTACATTTTGAAGTGCCTGTAAATCCACTGTCTCCTACTTTCACCATTCCAATAACTTCAGCGTTTTTCGGAATTGTTTCGTACCATTCTAATACAGAAACCTCTTCGCTTTGATTTTCAGTAGGATATGTTTTGGAAATCATGGTCGAGACCTTTGCGTTGCAACTTGTCAATACGAGTATCGTGAAAATACTTAATAGCTTATTATATGCTTTCATAATGATTGTTGATGTTTTTGTTCTGCAAAGTTAATGTATTATATCAAAATGGCCTCACTGTATGTTTAAATATTTGTGCACTTGAACGGAGAGTCTCCAATGTGGATGCTTCATGATGTAATCAATCACTTCTTGTGTGTTTGAACATGAACATGGCTGCAAGAAGTAATGCTGAGCTTTTATCTCATTGTGCCAATGTTCTACATTGTTGTTTTGATAGACTACCTTGACCTCGTTGGCAGACCTTAGTAGAGGTGCGAGTCCGTCTTTGGGCGAACAGGTGATCCAATCTATGTTTTGAGGAATGTCATGCGTGCCATTTGTCTCTATGGCTACTTTTTTCCCTTGCTTGTGTAGAAGATCAATCAGATGCTCTGTTGCTTGTAATGAGGGCTCTCCACCTGTGAGTATGGCCCAGGGAACGTCATACGCCTTGGCTTGCTCTGCAATCTCCTCGTCGGTTAGTTCCGTATATGATTCGTGGTCGGTGTCGCAAAATGGACACTTGCAGTTGCACCCAGAATATCGGATGAAAAAAGCGGGCATTCCAGTGTGAAATCCTTCTCCCTGAATGCTGACAAACATTTCATTAATCCTTCTCATAGATTGCCGTGTTTCCTTCTGATTCTTGTACGGAGACTTTGTAACAATTGTCTGTGTTGTCACAAATCCATCGTGCTATGTTCTCTGCTGTCGGATTGATGCCGGGTAGGGATTCATTGAGAATGCAATGATCCAGTTTCTGCTTGATCATCTCTTTGATGTGGGTGAAGTCTGTGACCATACCATTTTTGTTTAACTCTTTCGATTTGCAATAAATGGTGATGACCCAGTTGTGACCATGCAGTGTTTTGCATTTGCTTGGATAGTCCAGCTCTAAATAATGAGCAGCAGAGATCTCTACTTTTTTCTCTATATAATACATGTTTCTTTAGTGTTGATAAGGTGTATTGTCTTTGATGCCAGCTAATTGAAGTGCTTCTTTTCGCTCTCTGCAAGTTCCACACTTCCCGCAATGGATTTCTCCTCCACGGTAGCAACTCCATGTTTGAGAGTAGTCGATGCCGAGTTGCGCACCACGTCTGGCAATATCTGCTTTGGTGAGATTCGTGTAGGGAGCCAAAAGCGTGATGTTTTGATATGTTCCTGCAGACATAGCCTTGCTCATGTTCTCTACAAAACTTGGTGTGCAGTCGGGATAGATGGTGTGATCCCCGCCATGGTTAGCCATCATGACATATTTAGCTTTCACATCATCGGCAATGCCTGTGGCAATGGAGAGCATAATTCCGTTTCTGAAAGGAACAACGGTCGATTTCATGTTCTCTTCGTCGTAATTTCCTTCAGGAATGGCATCGTCACCTTCTATAAGGGAACTGTGTAGATATTCTTTTATGAAATCCAACCGAATCGTATGATGAGGAATGCCTAGTTTCTGACAATGATACTCAGCAAGCGGTATCTCTTTATCGTTATGGTTGCTTCCATAGTGAAAGGAGATAGCCTTCAGTATGCGATCTTGATACTCATAGAGCAGAGTGGTGCTGTCCATCCCTCCGGACAGGATAATGATACAATCTTTCATATTGGGTGGATTAATAAGATTTGTTCATTTGTGCTGCTATGCGTTGCGCTTTCAACTCTTGGTGATTGGCGTCTGCGTAGTTGGCAAAAGGGTAGATGGAGATACCTCCTCTTGGTGTAAAGATTCCATAAACCTCAATGTATCTAGGCTCCATCAGATGAATTAGATCTTTCATGATGATGTTGATGCAATCCTCATGAAAATCACCATGGTTGCGGAATCCGAAAAGATATAGCTTGAGCGACTTGCTCTCTACCATTCTTTCGTTTGGTATATAGTTGATGATGATTTTGGCAAAATCAGGTTGACCAGTTTTGGGACATAGACTTGTGAACTCTGGACAATTAAGTGTCACCAGATAGTCTAACTCCTGATGCTTGTTGATAAATGTTTCTAATAAATCGGGATTGTAGGTGGAGGAGTATACGGTTTTACTCTCTCCTAACAGGGTTACTCCTGCTAATTCTTCTGATGTTCGTGCCATTGTTTTTAGTTATTTAGAGGAAAAACTGAAAGCTCTATTGTGGGGAGTTTTAAATCCCCAATGAAAAAAAAGCCACACATTTTAGTGTGGCTTTGCGCTCCTTCTTGGACTTGAACCAAGGACCCCCTGATTAACAGTCAGATGCTCTAACCGACTGAGCTAAAGAAGCATTTTTGCCTTGTTTTCAAAAGCGTTGCAAATGTAGTGCTTTATTTTCTATAATCCAAATGTTTTCGCCTCTTTTTTTAGTTTATTGCGTAATCTGAATGGATGAAAAACCTGAATATTCCTCTCTTTTCTTTATAAGCGTTTGAATACTATGGTTTTATTCTTTTCTTGAATTTATGGTTGATAATGGGTTATTTTCAACACTTCATTGCAGAATTTGACGATATATACACCATTTCTTTTTTTTTTCATCTCAATGTATTGCCCTTTTCCGTTAGAAATAAGATTGCCATGGATGTCATAGAGTGTCCATTGACAGAATTGTCCTAAATCAACTCGTTGCTTCTTTTGATCGTAATAGGCTTTGACAATCTCTTCTGATGAACTCTCTTGCACTTGGGTGGATACTCCTTTCCCAAATTTGAGATTTCGTAAAACTAGCTCGTCACTATTGCCACTGACGGTGATATAGAAATCTTGTATGCCACTCAATGCACTTAGGGGGGTACATTCTACTTCAGTCCATTCATCTCCTGATTTAGGTAGGTCGCAACTAGACAGAATGGTTCCGTTTTTACTTCCTGAACGGATGTCCAACTTGCCTCCATTCGCATTTTTTACGACGACGGTGATGTCGGAAGAAATGATGCTGTCTGTGATTACGTTTTCAAAGAGAGCCCATCCTCCTGCTTTCATGCATAGTTCATCTTTCTCATTTAGACGGATGCGCATACCATTATCGAACCCGTTGCCTGGTAGTGAATCACGTATGATTCGTAGGAAATCGATACGGTCCAATTCGGAGAAGTTCTTACCTACGCGTACTTCAATGAGGTTGCCTCCTCGTTTGAGGTGTGCGGGAATGTATATGAAAGAATTCTCAGGAAAGGTCCCCCATGCTCCTGTCGAAGGTAGTTCAATCTCTCTGTTTTCTCCGTTGATACTGATGTTGTGGGTTGCATCCTCTCCTCCGTTTGCATATCGGTATCGGAGTAGATAATCTCCCTCTTGCATGATGTTTATAGGCAAACGGACAGAGCTTTTGGAGGTGTTGATATAGGCAACATATTCTCCGTTGGATGAGGTGCTACTTTCGGTAATGACTAAGTCGCCACTTACCCCTCGTGTGAGAATGCCATGTTCTGCCTCTGCACTGAGATAACGTCCTAAGAATGGTTGTCCCATCTCAGGCCAATTGTCTTCCGTGAAAACTAAATCACGCACATGAAGGGTGGGTGCTCCGTTTGATTTTGAGTTGTAGTAATGATGAACAAAACGGATACGATTTAGGTCTTTGAAGGCTTCGCCTCCTCCAGGACCATAATAGCGTCCGTATCGCTCCATTAGAATAGTGCCACCTCCGTTGGTTAGTTCCTTCCCGCTTCTATCTATGTATGGACCGGTGATGTTGTCGGATCGCCCCATGGCTGTTTTGTAGGTGTTCTGATTCAATTCACTTCCCATCTTACAGCATACATCCCATGCGGTGAATAGAAAGTATTGACCGTTATGTTCAATCAGACTGGGTCCTTCGATGCCCGAACCATTTCGTGAGGCTAACCGATAAACCGTATTGTCGGAAGATGATTGCTTGCCAGTTGATTCATCCAAACGAATCATGCGAATGCCATCCCACCATGAACCGAACACCATCCAGTAGTTATTGTTTACGTCTTTCACTACATCTGCATCGATGGCGTTGTAATTGTTGCCACTGCCACTGTGTACCACTTCGCCCATATCTGTCCACCCATCCTTTGTTGGCTGATCGTTTGTCATGAGACCGATACCAGAGGTGTTTTTGCCAAATGCAGACCCTGTGTAATATACACGAAACTGATTGCCGAAATAATTTAGGTCGGGAGCCCAGATGTCTTCTATCTGATTGTTGGTGACGGTTTTGAGCCAATTGGGTATGCTGGATAATGTTCTGCCTAGTGCATTCCAATTGATTGCGTCTTCAGATGTGTAAAGAGTCAGCATGTTATTGGTGACCATCAATGCGTATCCGTCTTCATAACGGACGATGGATGGATCGTGTCCACCAAAACAATTATCTTTAGCATACCAATCGGCCGTTTGTGCCACCTGCGTTGTCAGTATGAAAAGGAGACTTACGCACCACGAACGTAATCCGTGGTGCAGCTCATTAAAATTATAAGTGTTTGTGTCTGGAATCTTCATCATCTATTGCAGGTGTTTTTATTTATCTACCTGAATTCTTTTGTTCCCGTTTTGAATGTATATATGCCCGTTGATAGGGGTGGTTACGATTCTTCCATATATGTCATAGATAGGATGTGGGTCGTTCTCCTTGTCGTTTGTTATGAGCATACAATCTACGGAAGAATTATTGCACTCGCAATCTTCTGTTTCCAACGCAATGATGAAACAGATTTGCTTAGTTGAAAAGGTGAAGGTGAACTGATCACACACCTCATCTTCGAATGTGTAAGAGACAATTGTCGGATTGTTTTGAAAGTTACTATCGCTCACCTTAGCATTAAATGGGTAGGAGACATCCTTGCCGTTTATCTCTGTCAGGTAACCTGCTGTAGATTCGTCGTTACTGTATCCGATTAGGGTGATTTTCTTTGCCTTCTTGTTTTTCGGCAAGTAGAAGGTGTTGGTAGCTCCGTTGGAGTTTTTGTAGGTGGTGTATGTCCTGCCTTGGTAGGTGATGTTCTGTCCGTTCAAAATACTCTTGTCGGTTCTGCCGGTGATGGCCCAACTATAGTCTGTCGCTCCCGATGTGGTGCAGGTCCAGTGATTGTCGCCTGTATATCCATTATCTTGTGAGAGTGAACCGTTGTCATAGTGGAATATGAATGATTCTGTTGCGGAGAA
>JAFRNH010000033.1 GCA_017430235.1 Paludibacteraceae bacterium
TACACATTGACATCCATGCTACGAGCCTCTTTTACAGCAATGGTAACATCGTCCTTAACCGGATTTGGATAGATCGTTACACTGCTATCCTCCTCATCGTAATAGATATCCTCCTCATCTGATGTACCACAGTCACTAGAAGGTGCGTAGACAGAGCTGTTCTGTTCTCCAGGTGTAGGAGAATAGACGATACCATTCTCACACTCACCAAAGATACTCCAGTCGGAACCACCATCGCGAGTTAGACCATACGAATTATTAGGTGGCAATGGTTTGTACTCTACAACATTGACCTCCTCAACGTTATTTTCACAGACCATATTGATAGCAAGCATGGCATTCGACTTGTTTCCTAACTTGAATCCGACATGCAATGGACCACGGAAAGGCTTATCATCTGCCCAAAATACCAAGCGACTCTTAGGTGCCAACTTCGTCTCCTCGTATCCGTAAGGAATCATATACTCCAACTGGTTGGATGATTTTTCAGTCAAATACATACCAGCTAGATTGATCGTATCATTACCAGCATTGTACACCTCAAACCAATCAGGATAGTTTCCGTATTCATCTGGAGTACCACCCACTGACTTGTTAGAAGAGCAGATCTCGTTGATCACTAAGTTAGGTTGCATACAATCACCTCTCTTAGCAAAACAAGCTTTAATCTTCGTGCCTTTCTTAGGCGTCATAGTATATACCGCATTGGTACTGATGTAATTGGACTGGCTCTCACCCGTGAGGGAACTCATCTCACAAGAGAATGTCAAGTCGCTACTTTGAGCCTCATGTTGATGCACTTCCACAGCCAAAACATTTACACCTTTCTTCCATGCAGAAGCAGGGATCGTAAAGGTGGATGTTTCATTGTTAGCATACTGACCGCAATAGGCAGTTGGAGAAACAGGACTACCTGAGATATTAGCGCGAGACAACTCCTCTCCATTCAAATAGAACACGTATGAATCATCGTATAGGATGGATACATTCACATCTTTCAAGTTCGAGCAATCCTGTATATCAATAGTCGATCTAAAGAATACAGCAGCATAGTGGTTTCCTTCTTCGCCAGATTTGATGAACGTTTCATAGAAAGAAGCATCACTTCCATATCCCATCACACCAGAACCTGTCTTCCAACTAGAATCATCAAAACTAGACTTTTTCCAATCGCTGGAAGGACCATTCTCAGAGGTGTAGTACTTCCATGTCATATTCTCTGTTGAAACGTTTGCCGCGCCATCCAACTGCCAGCCCAAGAACTCATATCCGGAAGGTGCAATAGCTTCCAATTTCAAATCTTTTCCATAGAAATATTTACCACTAAAGTAGTTGACCGGCATCAATTCTCCATTCATCATAATACGTGCATCAGAAGCAGAAGATGAAACCTCTAGGGAAACGAGTGAATCATACCCATAATACTCCATCAGATGTTTGTACACATAACCTGGTCTCTCCTGTGCAAACGTCATCATACCATGTGAACTGATACCTTCGTTAAATGCAGCCTTATGTTCTTCATCCACCAAAGAGGAAATGCTATCCCACACTTCTGTTACTCTTTTCTCACGGAAGGTGGTGCCAAGGTGAAGGAGGAATCTGTTTACGAATCGTTCCTTGAAAGTAGGGTTTTTCATCATATTCTTAAAGATGGTCACCTTCCACTCTTCATCGTTCGACCAATTGCTCTTACTGCTCTCGCCGAGACACCATTTAATCATGTTTAATGAAGGCATACAATAATTAGGATCATCACCACCATACAAACCAAATCCAAAATCAGTGTCGAACAAGATCCAACGGAAGCGACCATTGTCATGCTCACGCCACAATTTGGAATTGTTTCCTGGCCAATCTGTATTAACAATGAACTGCTCAAATATCTCATAGTCCAGATACTCATCCATATCAATCATCTTAGCAGCCTGAGCATAGAAATC
Source organism: Paludibacteraceae bacterium (assembly GCA_017430235.1). Taxonomy (GTDB): domain Bacteria; phylum Bacteroidota; class Bacteroidia; order Bacteroidales; family Paludibacteraceae; genus UBA1181. The sequence goes on from JAFRNH010000033.1 coordinate 1,944, forward strand.
GTCGCTCTTCTTGTCGCTGTTCTGCAAGAATGAAACCATGTTGTCATAAGCCGTTCTGTCACCACAAGTACATGATACACCATCTTTGTTAGTGATTTCCAACACGTCGATGTCAGTTGAACCCAATCCATAATTTGATTCTACATAAGCCTTATTGGTACGTTCACGCAAACCCATCAAGCCCATATATTCTCCATTTAGGTAATAAGCGACAGGTTGGTAGGCTTGGTAATCAATATCCATCGTCTTAGCCACCGACTGCATAAAGCCATCACGACAACGAACATAACGAGGGTCGTAGGCATTACCACCATTTCTCAATTGAAGTGATTTATACTTGTTTCCTATTTTATCAGCGAAAAAGTCATATTTCAGTTTAGAATTGCCAGAACCCATACGGTTACCAGCTTTAATTTTCAACGATTTAACCGTATTTTTTGCCTTTCGAGAGCAACCACCCATAACAGAAACCTCTGCTTCGTGAGTGACAACCACTTTACCATCAACAATGTATTCGAAGTTGACAGGACGTGTCCAATCTTGCAGATAATTCGCACGGCCGTCATCCATCAAGCAAGAAACCTCAGGCTCCTTTCCATTTGTTCCCTTTACAGCGATACCAATCTCATCATCAGTAAAATATTTCTTGTTTGTTGAAATCGATACAACCGGAACAGTGTATCCATTAGAGTGTTTATCATCCTTAAATAAGAAGGTACCAGTCTGAATAGCACTTGGTATCATTCCCTTCTTGTAGGCTCTTGCACGAATCACCTTAGTGCTACTAAGTGAGATAGAGCCTGTATATTCACATTTATTTTCATTCGGTTCAGATCCATCCGTCGTATAGTAGATTTTTGCATCACTGGTTGTAGTACTCAATGTTACTTTGCATGATCCATGTTTCAATCCAGGTTGACAATCGCCAGAAAATACCGGTTTAGCGCATCTTCCTGATGATAACGAGCTGTAGGCTTTTCCATTTACGTCTCTTGGTGTAGGTTTCATATATCCCACAGTGCCATCATCTCCAATTCCGTAGGACACATGCGTTTGTGTAGATTTATAAACGAACGAATCCACCTGGGCACCAGCTGCGTTGCGAATTACCAAGATTCCTCCATCAGAATCCAGCTTCACATCGCGTCTGCTATCCATGTCAGACCCATCGAAGAAAAATAATATGTATCCTCCTTTTGAAACGGTAGAATCACCAGAAACCTTCCATGTCCAATCATACTTATATGTACCGTCATCTTGTGATTTATAATGAACAAACTTATAGCCTTTTAAGCTAACACTGCTTTTAGCATCATCATTATACACCTCTACCCACCCTGGAAAATTGTAATTCTCCATCAAGGTTGAGATATTGCATGGCATCACCTCATTCACTTTAACACCTGCATTCACAGATAATCCGAGCGACAACATCGCAAGTACCATTGCGACCTTTGTCTGATTGAACTGAAATTTTTCCATACGCAAATCATTTTAAATACTACACCATTTAATTTCTCGCTTACCATTTAATTCTCTCTTAAAACAAACTACACTTTAAACAAACAACCGACATCTTCATCACCATTTTTACAAAAGAGAAAAGTCCTAACCGCAAAAGATCCTCTCTTCTGCGATTCCAGCTGATGAATTTGGATTTTTCCCCCTTAAACTCGCTACTAAGATAGAAATTTTTCTTATCAACCAAAAAAAAATCTACTTTTTTTGATTGATATTTATCTTTAAAAACAAATTCTTTTTGATACTTGGTTTATCTTTTTCGCTAATAATCGTCTAAACTGGAAATGGTAGATTTCCCATTAACAAAAAATAATATTTTACTTGTAAATTCTGTATAATTATATAGAATTAATATTGTATATCAATCTCGTTCTGACATTTGTTAATGCGATTTTCCCCTAAAAAAGGGCAAACTGGTGGGATTTTTTTAATAAAATTTGACAAATGCAGAACCTACCTATCGTACAAATGTGTATGTTCATTGTTCTTTTTCCTTCCTTCTATAACGATTCATCAAGAAAATCATAACAATCGTCAAACACCAGATATAGAAAAAAGAGGTTCGCAACCCGAAATGATCTGCAAGTATACCTATCACAAAAGGTCCGAAAAGGAATCCAGTACCACTAATCGTATTGACCATGGCTATACCCATAGCTGGCGTGACACTCTTTTGTCTGCCAGCCAAACTGTAAATGATTGGCACTAAACAAGAGATTCCCAAACCAGCTATCAACAGTCCCACGAAAGCAAAAACAGAGGATGTATTACAAATCATAAGGGAAATACCCAATGAGGAGATACCACAACAAGCCAATAAGATGTGTGATTCTCGAAACTTAGAGCGCACATAGTCGCAAAAGAATCTACCGATAGACATAAAAGCTGAATAGATCGCCAATCCCAATGGCGCCAGGTTTTCAGGGAAATCAACCACCATTTTCATATAGACCGTACTCCAATTATTGACACCCCCCTCAACAACTCTACCGCACAATGCAACAAATGCCAACAAGAGCAGTAAACCCGTTGGAAACAATATCTTTTTCTTTGCAGGAATCTTAGGTTCTCTGATGGTCTCCTTCAAATAATATCTACGTATAAATGCTAAAATAACCAATGAAAAAAAGGCCATCAAGATATGATGTTGCTGAATGGATATATGATTGGATATAAGTACCACACTCAAAATGGAACTCAGGCAGACGCCGACATAAAAGAAGGCGTGAAACATAGATATAATCGGCTTTTTATAGGCATTTTCCACAATAATCGAGTTACCATTCATCGCCACGTCAAACATAGAGATGAAACAACCGTAGAGGAAAGCCACTATATAGACTGAAATAATATTGGGGACCAATGACAATAACGGCAACAAAGAGATATAGATAAAACCAGCCAACGTCATCTTCTTACTTCCATAGCGAGCCATCAAATGGACGCAAAGGGGCATTGTACACAAAGACCCTATCGACATCGACAAGGGTACTCCGCTCAGCTGCGTCATCGTCATGCCATAACACTCTTTCAAGGCAGGATAACGAGAGAGCAAGGCAGAAAAGATAAAACCACACAAAAAATATTGTGCCAACAAAGCTATTCGCGCATGATGCTTCGTTTGGGTGATTGGATTCGAATCCATACTATAAAAAATTCATTCTCAAGAACATGCAAACGCATGATAAAAATTAGGGAAGAATGTGAGGATCAATGTCCACCCCACCTCACTCCCCTTTTCGACAATAATCGATAAAATCGTAGTCGTACTCATTTTTCTCGTCAGACGACATCTTCTCCATAGCAATCTCCTGCCATTCAGAAGCAGGCAATTCAGGGAAAGTAGTGTCACCATCTATCGTGACGTGTACACGAGTCAGATAGACTTTAGAAGCGAAAGGAAGGAACTGACGATAGATCTGTCCACCACCAATCACAAAAACCTCCTCATCCATCGGAAGAGCATGAACGAAAGCATCCAGTGAGTCGAACACTTCAACATTCTCCACCTCACCCGATTTCATCGAACGAGAAAGAACCACATTACGTCGATTAGGCAAAGCCTTCCCTATAGAAAGGAAAGTGTTACGACCCATCACGATGGTATGGCCAGTTGTCAAAGCTTTGAACCGTTTCAAGTCGTTAGACAAGTGCCAAAGCAACTGATTATCCTTACCAATCACGCCATTTTCAGAAACAGCAACTATAATGGATATATTCATTTTTATATTTGGAAAAAAGAAGGCGCACCCGATGAGATGCGCCTCCCTCAATTAAATAAATATTAGATATTATTACTTTCGTCTTTGTGATTAGCGTAATAAACACGAAGAGGAGTAGATGTAACCTTGATGAATCCTTTGGCATCCTCAGAAGTCCAACCTTTGTTCATCTCACCATATTCACCAAACTTAGTCTTCACCAAGTCATCTTTAGAATCAACACCCACTGTTGAGAAAGAGAGTGGACGAAGTTCCAAAGTAACCTCACCATTCACGTTACGTTGTGAATTTTCAAGCATAGCTTCGATATCACGCATAACAGGCTCCAAGTACTGTGATTCATGCAAGAACATACCATACCAGTTAGCTACTTGGTCTTTCCAATATTGTTGCCATTTAGACAATGTATATTTCTCCAAGAAGCGGTGAGCACCAATGATCAACATAGGAGCAGCAGCCTCGAATCCGACGCGACCTTTGATACCAATGATTGTATCACCCACGTGCATATCACGACCGATACCGTATGCAGCACCAATCTTCTCTATCTCTTGGATACATTCAATCTTATCTGCAAACTCTTTACCATTAACAGAGCAAACCTCTCCTTTTTTGAACCCGATTTTTAGGATTTCGCTACCCGTCTTAGTTACTTGTTTCAGATAAGCGCTTTCAGGCAATCCTTGTTTAGAGTCCAATATCTCACCACCGCAGATGGACGTACCCCAAATACCTACGTTGTAAGAGTATTTCAATTTTGTCCAATCGGCAGAGAAACCGTTTCTGTTCAAGTATTCGATTTCATACTGACGTGTGAGAGCCATATCACGAGTAAGTGTGATGATTTCAACACCTGGAGCCATTACCAAGAAAGTCATATCGAAACGCACTTGGTCGTTACCCGCACCTGTTGAACCATGAGCGATGGCATCAGCGCCAATCTCGTTAGCATAGCGAGCAATCGCCATACCTTGGAAGATACGTTCAGAAGAAACAGAAATAGGATAAGTACCATTACGAAGAACGTTACCATAAACCATGTAACGGAGACTCTTTTGATAGTACTCTTTCGTAACATCCAATGTAACATATTTCACTGCACCCAATCGATAGGCATTCTCTTCGTTTTGTTTCAATTGTTCCTCACTGAAACCGCCCGTATTGGCACAAGCAGCATAGACATCATATCCCTTTTCTTTCGTCAAATACATCACAGTGAAAGAGGTATCAAGACCACCACTGAATGCAACGACAACTTTCTTATTAGCCATATCTCTGTATATTTTTATATTTTATTTTTTTGATAATTCTTCCTCGGCTCTTTGTACGCAAAGTGGTTCGTTAGGATCAAACAACATTCCCGTACAAATGCAATAGCGACGACCCGTACGCTCTAACACATCATAATTGATGCATCCTTGACATCCTTTCCAGAAGGATTCATCCTCTGTCAGATCAGCGAATGTGACAGGCAAATAACCCAAACGAGTATTCAGCTTCATCACAGCGGCACCTGATGTCAAACTAAAGATCTTAGCCTCAGGCCAACGAGAACGTGCTAAAGTAAAGGTCATATGTTTAATTCGACGAGCCAAACCACGACCTCTGAATTTCTCGGGAACGATCAAACCAGAAGTGGTTACATATTTCTTGTTTTCCCACGTCTCAATGTAACTAAACCCAGCGAATTCATCTCCGCATAAGGCAATCACAGCCTTTCCCTCACGCATTTTTTGTTTCACATACTCAGGATCGCGCTTAGCAATTCCCGTACCACGCACCTTGGCAGCAGCAGCTATCGTCTCCAAGATGGTATCCACATAACGAATATGACGCTCATCAGCGACACATATCTCAATTTCCTGTTCCATAGTTCTTCTTTATGAAATACAGCTGAAATTATCTTTTTATAGTAGGAATGACCCGAGACAATGCCTCTATCACCTCCTGCTGAGTTAAATTTTCTTTTTTTACTGCAAAAATTGTATCATCACCTGCTACCGTTCCAAGAATTGCATCATTAGCCTGCTCGTCTATTTCAGATGCCAAACTACTTGCATATCCCGGTTTGGTATGTATCACCACAATGTTCGACGAAAAATCCACCGAAGTGCAGATATTCGCAGACATATACTTCTCCATCGAAACCTTTTCTTCACTTGCTACCACCTGCGCCGGCATCTGATATACATACTCCCCATACGAGTTGATCGTCTTAAGCACCTTCATCTGCTTCAAATCCCTCGATAACGTCGCTTGCGTGAGTATAAAATCTCGCTCTGCCAACCGATGCAACAACTCCTCCTGACTTCCTACTACGGAATTGGAGATGATTTCTTGTATTGCTGCGAACCTTTTCGACTTATTTTTCACAATTTTCTCCTTTTTAATTTCACTTGATGAACTAACTCACAGAATATTTATTCATTTTTCTTGCAAAATTATGTATATTTTTTCAATACACAAGGAAAAAACTGCATAAAAAAAATTCATTTCAAAAAACACCTTATTCTTCTCTATGGAACAGGGTCATATCCACTGCCTCCCCATGGGTGACATCTTAGCAATCGTTTAATGGCCAACCAACTTCCTTTGATGACTCCATGCTTCTTCAATGCAATCATAGCATATTCCGAGCAGGTGGGAGTAAACCGACAGGAAGGTGGGAACATTGGAGAGATACATGCTCGATAAAATTTTATCGGAAGAAGAAATAATGAAATTAACACTTTGGAAATTAAATTCCTTTGATTCATTTCATCACTCATCGGCTCTCCTCCTTTTGTTGCAATTGCTTTTCCAATTTGGAAAGAAGTTGAATCATCTTTTTCTGCATAAAGGCGGATGATTCGATTTTATCTCCCACAAAATGAATGGCCAAATGAAGATGTTGACCATTGTTTTCCAAAAAAGAGAACAAAGAATGTTTATTTAAGCGATAGGCTTCTCTCATCTGTCTCTTCAGATGGTTCCTATCCACTGCATGCTTGAATCTTTTTTTTGATGCACTGACCAAGCATCGCACTGGCACTTCTTCATCATCCACTAAGCGAAACATTAGACGATAGGGATACAAAAAAAGCGAAAGTCCTTTTTCGTAAAGTAAATCAACTGTTGTTTCGCCAAAAAGATGTTCTTTTTTTGAAAAAGTGTTTCGATTCTGCATATATAAAAACAGTGTCAAAAAGAGGGCGAACCCAATTTTTGACACAGCTTAATTATTATTTTTTCTTATTCATTTCCTTTAAGAACAAATCCAATGCTGCTGGCATGGATGGTGCCTCTGGTGTAGGAGCCTCAACGTTGACTGTCAAACCAGCCTCCTTGGCTACCTTAGCCGTTGTTGAGCCCAAACAACCTATGCAGATTTCTCCTTGTTGGAAATCTGGGAAGTTCTTATACAGAGAAACAATACCAGAAGGACTGAAGAATACAAACATGTCGTAATTGAAATCGGCCTCCTGTGTAAAATCTGTACTAACTGTTTTATACATAACAGCCTTCGTAAAGGTTGCATTTGCCTTTTCCATCAATGAAATGATATCCTCCTTATCTGATTCTGCCGCACCAGAATTGACGTCATGAACATCAGAAACAGCTACCAAGAATTTCTCGTCTAAGTGCTTATTGACACTGACCATCAAATCCTCGATCTTTCCCGTCGCACTAAAGAAGACCTTCCTCTTTCTGTATTGAATGTACGTCTGAAGATAATTAGCTACCGACTGTGAAACGCAGAAATACTTCATCGTCTCTGGAATTTTCAGTCGCATCTCTTCACACAATCTAAAAAAATGGTCAATGGCAGTCCGCGCTGTAAAAACAACCGCAGTATGATCTAATATAGACACTTTCTGCTGACGAAATTCCTTTGCTAAAACAGGCTCTACATGAATAAACGGTTTAAAGTCTATCTTTACGCCATACTTTGCCTCTAAGTCAAAATATGGAGACTTCTCTGCTTTAGGTTTCGGTTGTGACACCAAAATTCGTTTAATCTTCACCATTCTTAAATCTTTCTATTTTAATTAATTAGACTACGCTCATCAATCCTGCTACGAGAACTATTGACGGCAAAATTTCTAGCGTGCAAAGATACAAAATCAAATAGAATAAAGAGGAAATCCCTGTAAAAAAAATAGATAAAATCCTAAACACATACAATAACAACGCAATCACACATAATCCCAAACCCACATAAAGCGCCACAATCGCCATCATATCAGGTGCATATGCAGCGATGACATCCACCACAAAAAGTGCAATGGCCAACATAGATGACAACGTGGAAAAAGACTGTTTTAGCGCTATCCATACCTTACCGTCGAAAAAGACGTAACACAACAACCTTGTCACCAGGAACTTAAACATAACATAGGCGACAAAAACCAATAGCAACATCAGACATGAAATTCCAAATGAAGATGGTTTATGATGCAGCAGATTCGTCAACACAAAGTAACAAAAAATGGTAATGGAAAAGATTGACAAGGTATGCATCAAGGCTTTCATCTTGGAAACTTCCACCATTGAGGCAGTAAACATATCATTACGGCTCTTTGGATAGAAGAATTCCTTAAATTCCTGAGACAAGACCTTTGAATAGGCCGACGTCACCCATCCGTAAAGAACGAAAAGCAACAACATCAAAGGCATAAACCAAACTTGCTGCTGCACCAACTGTTTACGTGGCTCCCCTTCTTTAGAAGGTATCGCGGAGATGAACGACTTCTCTTGAACACTCTGTCGCTCAGAAAAAGAGATTCCCGAAATGTATTTTTGCAAACCTGAAATTTCGTAGGTAGGCAATTGCTCGTATGGACCCTGATTGAGATAGAAATAAGTCCCCATCGGACTTTGATTCAAGTCCGTTCCCAAAGTGTCTCCTCCTGCTTTCCCTTGCAATGTATCAATTTGCAGAAATTCGTTTGCCATACATTCAGATATATGGTGAGGTCGTTAAACTCACCGTTGAAACGAAAAGAGAGGAATGTGCTCTATTCCCCTCTCTCCTTGTTTCCTTATTTTATGTTTGAACTGATTTTTTCAGCGAATGCTTTCATCTCCTCTGGAGTGAAGCTCTTTTTCTTGGCAAAATTCACGTCGCCCTCATTTTGAATTGGAATCAGATGAATATGCACATGAGGCACCTCCAAACCGAGTACAGCAACAGCAACGCGTTTACAAGGAATGGACTTTTCAATACCCAACGCCACCTTCTTGGCAAACACCATCATATCACCTATAGTCTTATCATCCAAACGGAAAATATAATCTTCCTCAATCTTAGGCACTACCAACGTATGACCACCTTGGACTGGATTGATATCCAAAAAAGCGAAAAAAGAGTCGTCTTCAGCTATCTTGTAACAAGGAATTTCTCCTTGAATAATCTTTGTGAATATTGTTGCCATAGTATATTAGAATGAAATTTCAACAATCTCGAAAGGTATTTTTCCTGCAGGTACAGTCACCTCCACTACTTCTCCCTTTTTCTTGCCCAGCAAAGCCTTTGCAATAGGCGTGTTAATGGAGAGTTTACCCTCTTTTAAATTTGCTTCATGTTCTGATACCAACGTATAGGACATCTCAGCTCCATTCTTAGTATTCTTTATTTTTACCTTATTTAGAATCTGTACAACTTCCGTGTTTAAACGTGAAGAGTCGATAATCTTTGCATACAGAATTTTTTACTTCAACAAAGAAATTTTACCCTCTAATAATCCTTGTGCTTCTTTTGCTGCGTCATACTCAGCATTCTCCGACAAGTCACCCTTATCACGAGCCTCAGCAATTTGCTTGGAAATGTTTGGTCGCTCAACCGTCTCCAAATGCTTTAACTCTTCCAACATTTTGTTGTAACCTTCTTCCGTTACATAAGATACAGTAGCCATAATATAAAATTTTAGATTTATACTATTTAGATTTAAACTCTCTGCCGGAATCAGTTTCCCAATCCCCTATGAAAATTTGATTTTCAAAAAATCATAAAATAAATAGAATTCCAGTCTCCAACCAGAACTCTATTATGATGCTTAACTTAAAAAACAAACTTATGACGATACAAAGATAATTTATAAATTTGATTATTCCAAATAAAGAATTCACAAATGTTTTTATCTCGAAATAAGTTTTACGTTTTCCTCGCAAAAACTACTTTTTCAACTTCTTCAACGTGAAATCTATCATCTTATCCGATTGATTTACAACCTTATAGTAGGCTTCAGTGCCCATAGCATTTCGAACTACGCACTCTTTCATCCTTTTTGATATATGATCACGTGTCTCCTTTCGAATATCCTTATCCTTTTTTACTCCCTTCTTTTCTGCGAAATCAATAGCAATATCGCACAAAGGTTGTTTGTCAAGATAGGAACACAATTCATCAAAATTCATTGCCGAAATGGTGTTTCTTCGTTCATCCAGGAATCGGAAAGCACAATCGTAAATGGATCCTGAACTAATCAACTTCGTGTAATATGCGGTAAGACCCACCGTGTCTCTTGTGACAATATAATCAGGTGTGATACCTCCCCCCCCATACACAACGCGTCCCTTGGTCGTATAATATTTAACACTATCTCCTTTTATTCCAATCGTATCGGAATCCATCTCTCCATCCTTATATCTGTCATAGATCTCCTCCTGATATTTCTCCTTATCCCGATATGACTTCTGAATACAACGACCCGAAGGTGTATAATAGCGCGCTATCGTCAATCGTATAGCCGACTCGTTGGAAAGTGAGAATTGATTCTGCACCAATCCCTTACCAAAAGAACGTCGACCAATCACCATTCCTCTATCATTATCCTGTATGGCACCTGCAAAGATCTCACTAGCCGAAGCTGAGAACTCATCAATCAACACCACTAAAGAGTCCTTTTGAAACTTTCCAGTTCCTAATGCCCTACTTTCCTCACGAGGAAAGGCCTTCCCTTCCGTATATACAATCAACGCATCCTTCTCCAAGAATTCATTCACCATGCTAGTCACGGTATTTAAGAAACCTCCCGAATTGCCTCTTAAATCGACAATGAAACAATTAGCTCCTTCTCTTTTTAGAGAATTTAATGCATCAAAGAACTCTCTGTCTGTATTATCACCAAACTTATCAACCTTCACATAACCAATACCATCTTCAATCATATAAAAAGCATCAACACTATTCGTAGGTATATCATCTCGCTTAATGGTAAAATGAACCAACTCATCCAATCCAAATCGCTTAATGCCAATCTTCACCTTCGTACCCTTCTTTCCACGAAGCTTCTTCACCACCTTTTCTGTTGTAATGCCTTTCCCAACAAATACGGAATCGTCCACTTCGACAATACGATCGCCTGGCTGAACACCCACTTTTTCAGAGGGACCTCCACTGATGACACTGACCACCATGATCGTATCATTCTGCAAATTAAACTGCACACCAATACCAGAGAAGCTACTCTTAAGGTCATCATTCACCATCTGTAGATCATCTGCAGGTATGTATGAAGAGTGAGGATCCAACCCCGACAGAATCTTAACAATCGCCTCCTCTGATAGCTTTTTCTTATCAATAGTGTCAACATACACTGTCTCAATAAAATTAAGCAACATATCGATTTCGCCTCCTCCATTTCCTCTGGCAATGGAACCTCTTTCATCATTCTGCACACAACGGTTCTGACTTCTATGGGCCAATTGATTTCCCATCCACACACCGACAATTACAGCAACGGCAAAAGCCAACGGCATTAATATCTTTTTCATTTTTCCAACTCCTCTATAAATTCGACTTCTATTCCTGCTCTTTTCAACAAATCAACGCCATCCAGTATCCTGTATTTTTCTCCACATACCACTCTCGTAATGCCCGACTGTATAATCAACTTCGCACATTCAATGCACGGAGATGCCGTCACGTACAGCGTAGCTCCCTCACTACTATTAGACGAGCGTGCCACCTTTGTGATCGCATTCGCCTCTGCATGAAGAACGTATGGCTTCGTCACATTATTATCATCTTCACAAACATTTTCAAATCCTGATGGTGTTCCATTATACCCATCCGAAATAATCATCTTGTTTTTTACAAGTAGGGCTCCCACCTGCCTGCGTACACAATACGAGTTCTCCGCCCATATACGCGCCATACGCATATATCGAGCATCCAACTTCCTCTGTTTTTCATTTTTTTCACTCATTCGAAAAACTTTTTGATTTTCACGGGCAAAGTTATGGTAACTTACACAAAATTCCCGATTTATTAGTGTTTTTTTCAATGTCAGATGTTATAATTCTATAAAATGTCCATTTCCCTCCTTCTAAATCATATCATAAATCGATAAAAAAAGGAGA